>DASPGW010000077.1 GCA_035620395.1 Desulfuromonadales bacterium
CTGCTGCTGACGCTGTCCGCGCATTTCTCCCTGCTCGGGGTGTTGCTGGGTGCGACGTCGGCGGCCCTCATCCTCGATACCTTCGGCCGGCTTGACCGCCGCCGGCACTGGCGGGCATTGGCCGTCGAACTCGTGGTCAGAACCATGCCCGGCCGGGGGACGGCCCTGCTGCTGACGCTGACGGCTGCCCTGCTCCTCCTCGGCGTGCAACTCGGTTATCCGCCGCTGGTTGCCGCCGGAGTCTTCTGGGGCTTGACGCTGGCGCCCCTCTTCCTCGGCCTCGTTGCGCTGACCGTTTACCGGCGGCTGCTGCCGCATGAGGAGAGTGGCCTGATGCTCGCTTCAGGCCTCGGCGCAGCGGGTGTTCTGCTCGGGCTGCTCTCCTGCTTTCTGCTCTGCTGCGGGGCCGGCCTGCTGGTGTTGCCCGAAAAATGGCCCTTTCTTGCCGCCGATCCACGGCTGCTGCTCTCCTGGGTCGGAACCGCGAGGTATCTGGAATTCACCTGCCTCTCCCTGGTGGCGACCGGGATCCTGATTCTTTTGCCGGTCCGGTCGCCGGTGGCCGGCGACGGGAAGACGGCCGAGTACATCCGCTTCCGGCGCCGGATCGGCGCCGGCCTCGCCCTGGTATTCCTGCTCGGTTGGCCCTGCGCCCTGTTGCTGGGGCTGGTCAACCTGCCGACCATTGCCCTGTCAGGGGCGGTTCTCGCCGTCTCGGGGGCGGCGCTGGCGATGGCCGCCGGTCTCGCCCTGCAGTTGCTCGGTGTCCTGGAACGTCCCGAGGGACGCTCCGGCCGGCCGATCCTCTTGCTGTTTCTAATCCTGTTCGTGCTATGGCTGCTCGGCGATCACCTGGCGCGGGAAAGCGCCCTCAGCGAAGAGAGCCTGCCCGGCCTGGCCGCCGTGGTCGTCTCGCCCATGGCGCCGGCGGCGGGCGAGGTGGGCGAGAAGGAAGATGCGGCGGAGGGCAAGGCCGTATTCGAGCGGGTCTGCACAACATGCCACCGCTTCGACGAAAAGCTCGTCGGCCCCCCCCTCGTGTCCGTGGTGCCGAAGTATCGGGGGCAGACCGAGGAGCTCAAGACCTTCATCCGCAACCCGGTGAAAAAGGATCCCGCCTATCCCGCCATGCCGAAGCTGCAGTTGAGTGAGGCGGAAATCGACGCGGTGGCGCGCTATCTGCTGGAAAGGGTCGCGCCATGAGGCTGCTCGCCCGACTCTTCCTGTCCGGCTACTTCGGGACATTCCTGCTGGCAGTGGCGGCCCTGGCGTATTACCAGGCCCATTACCGCCGGCCGCCGGCGCAGCCGATCGCCTTTCCTCACACCGTCCATGCCGGCCGACTCGGCCTTGACTGTCTCTTCTGCCACGAATTCGCCGACCGCTCCCCCCAGGCCGGTGTGCCGCCGGTGGAAAAGTGCATGTCCTGCCATCGGTCGATCGCCCTCGAAAGCCCCGAGGTGCAGAAGCTGCACCGGCATCAGGAGCAAGGGGAGCCGATCGCCTGGAACCGGGTGCACGTTTTGCCGGCCCACGTCCATTTCACCCACAAACGGCACATCAAGGCGGGAGTCGACTGCGCGGTCTGCCATGGCGGAATTAAAGTGATGCCCCTGGTGCGGCAGGTGCGCCCCCTGACGATGGGATGGTGCGTCACCTGCCATCGGGCCATGGGGGCTTCGACGGATTGCGCGACCTGTCATCAGTGAGGGGCGGGGACGAGGCAAAAGGCCCGAGGCGAGAGGCGAGAGGCGAGAGACTATGTCCCGGTTGAAAGTCGGGTGTGACGTAGACAGGAGATCTAACGTGCAATCTGTTTTGCATTTATACCCGGAGGCCTCGGCCCTCGGGCCTCGGGCCTGACCTATGGACCGTCGTGAATTCATGCAACGGCTCGGCCTCTTCTCCGGCACGACGCTCCTCTCTGCCTGCGGCTCGGAGCGTGAGCAGAAGAAGCTGATCTCCTATCTGGTGCCGCCGGAAGACGGGGTCACACCCGGCGAGGCGCTCTGGTATCCTGCCACCTGCACCGAATGCCCGGCCGGCTGCGGCCTGCAGGTTCGGGTGCGGGAGGGCCGGCCGGTGAAGGCCGAAGGGATACCCGGCCATCCGGTCAGCGGCGGCGGTCTCTGCATGCGCGGTCAGGCGTCTCTCTGGCGGCTCTATCACCCCGAGCGGCTTGCTGCGCCACTGTTGCGGGATGCAGAGGGAGTGTTGCGGCCGATCTCCTGGGACGAAGCCTTCGGGACGATTCAGACCGCCCTGGCCCGGAGCCGGGAACAGGGGCGGCGCAGCGTCTATCTCGCCGGCCGCACCACCGGTTCCCTGGCCTCCCTGATCGAGGCATCCTGC
>DASPGW010000078.1 GCA_035620395.1 Desulfuromonadales bacterium
ATACGGCAGCGCCGCCAAGGCCAAGGAAGTCATGGAAGCCATGGTCAAGCGGACCCGCGGCGCCGGCGGTGAAGTCGTCGCCCTGCTCAAGACCGGCAGCGCCTTCTACAGCCCGGCCTCCTCGGCGATCGCCATGGCCGAATCGATCCTCAAGGACCAGAAGCGGGTGCTCCCCACCTGCGTCTACCTGAACGGCGAGTTCGGCGTCAAGGGCTACTACGTCGGCGTCCCCTGCGTCCTCGGCGAAAAGGGGGTCGAAAAGATTCTCCAGTTCAAACTCGACGCCGAAGAGCAGGCAATGATGGACAAGTCGGTCGCGGCCGTCAAGGGCCTGGTCGACAGCCTGAAATAACGGATACCATTGGCCGTGCGGAAAGAAGGGCAATGGCGACATTGCCCTTCTTTTCTATCTGCAAACACCGTTATTTTCGTATACAAATTTTGCTGGCAAAGCGTCGCCGTATATGGTAAAATTTCGCCGATTTATTAACCCGTTAATTTGATAATAACGGCAAACACGCACAGAAGGAGAGAAGCGGGAATGAGCAGTCCGAGAATCGAAGTAATCGAAAGGAACTGCAAGGGGTGCAGCATCTGCGTTGAATTCTGCCCCACCAACGTACTTGAGATGGATGCGTTCCTCGTCAAAGTCGCACGCCCCGAGGCCTGCATCAAGTGCATGCAGTGCGAACTGCGGTGCCCGGATTTTGCGATCAAGGTTCATGCGGAATAATCAATTCACAGGAGGTCGTTAATCGTGGCTAAAAAAGTTGCTCTTTTGCAGGGGAACGAAGCCTGCGCTCACGGCGCCTTGTACGCCGGCTGCAGTTTCTTCGGCGGCTACCCCATCACCCCCTCCACCGAGGTGGCGGAAGTTCTCTCCAACGAACTCCCCAAGATCGGCGGCAAGTTCATCCAGATGGAAGACGAGATCGGCGCCATGGCTTCGGTCATCGGCGCGTCCCTCACCGGCGCCAAGGCGCTGACTGCGACCTCCGGTCCCGGCGTCTCCCTGAAGCAGGAACTGATCGGCTATGCCTGCATCGCCGAGGTCCCCTGCGTCATCATCAACGTCATGCGCGGCGGCCCCTCCACCGGCATGCCGACCGGCCCCGGCCAGTCCGATGTGCAGCAGGCCAAATGGGGCACCCACGGCGACCATGCGACCATCGCCCTGGTCCCCGCTTCCTGCCAGGAGATCTTCAGCGAAACGGTACGCGCCTTCAACCTGGCCGAGAAATACCGCATGCCGGTGCAGGTCCTCTATGACGAGATCGTCGGCCACATGCGCGAGCGCATCGAGTTCCCCGAGCCGGGCGACCTCGAAGTCATCGACCGTGCCAAGCCGACCGTCCCGCCCGAGCAGTACAAGCCCTACGACACCTCCTTCGGTGATGTGCCGCCGCTGGCTGCCTTCGGCTCCGGTTACCGCTTCCACGTCACCGGCCTGAACAAGGCGCAGGACGGCTTCCCGACCACCAAGGCCGAGTACGTCGACAACGAAGAGCGCCGCCAGATCCGCAAGGTCGAGGGCGAAGCCGCCCGCGCCGACATCGAGAAGAACGACGAGTACCTGACCGAGGACGCCGAAGTGCTCATCTTCGCCTACGGCTCCACCAGCCGCTCCGCCCGCTACGCGGTCAACGAACTGCGCAAGGAGGGGATCAAGGCCGGCCTCTTCCGCCCCATCACCCTCTGGCCCTTCCCCGAGAAGCGCATCGCCGCCCTCGGCAAGAAGGTCAAGACGATCATCGTTCCCGAGCTCAACCTCGGCCAGATGAATCTTGAAGTGGAGCGTGTCGTCAAGGGTGCCTGCCCGGTCATCAGCATCGGCCGCGTCGACGGCGAGCCGATCAACCCCGGTCAAATCATGGCCCAGGTCAAGGAGGTCAAGTAACATGGCTTACGATTACGATAAATACCTGCGTCCCGGGAAACTCCCCCACATCTGGTGCCCGGGCTGCGGCCACGGCATCGCCATGAAGGGTCTGATCCGGGCCATCGACAGCTGCGGTCTTGACAAGAACAACACCGCCATCGTCTCCGGCATCGGCTGCGCCAGCCGTCTGCCCGGTTACGTCGACTTCAACACCCTGCACACCGCCCACGGCCGGGCCGCGGCCTTCGCCACCGGCGTCAAGATGGCCAAGCCCGAGATGAACGTGATCGTCGTCGGCGGCGACGGCGACGGCACCGCCATCGGCGGCAACCACTTCATCCATGCCTGCCGCCGCAACATCGACATGACCTACGTCATCTTCAACAACTTCATCTACGGCATGACCGGCGGCCAGTTCTCCCCCTGCACCCCGACCGGCGACAAGGCCTCCACCACCCCCTACGGCAACCCGGATCCGATCTTCGACATCAGCAAGCTGGCGATCGGCGCCGGTGCCACCTTCGTGGCCCGCACCACCAGCTTCCACGCCACCCAGATCGACAAGCTGATCGCCGAGGGGATCAAGCACAAGGGGATGGCGGTCATCGAAGTCCTCGACGACTGCCCCACCACCTACGGCCGCCGCAACAAGTTCCGCAGCGTCGTCGACATGATGAAGCGGCTCAAGGAGATCGCCGTGCCGGTGGCCGCGGCTTCGAAGATGACTGCCGAGCAGCTCAAGGGCAAGGTCCTGACCGGCGTCCTCTACAAGGAAGAGAAGCCCGAGTACTGCGAACAGTACGCCAAGGTCATTGCCAAGGCGCAGGGCGCCTGATCATCACAAGGAGAACCGATCCATGGCTAAAAGATATGAGATTAGATTTTCCGGCGCCGGTGGTCAGGGCCTGATCACCGCCGGCATCATCCTGGCCGAAGCGGCGTCCATCGTTGAAGGAAAACACGCCGTCCAGTCGCAGAGCTACGGCCCCGAAGCCCGCGGCGGCGCTTCCAAGTCGGAGGTCATCATCTCCGACGGCCCCATCGACTACCCCAAGGCGACCATCGTCGACGCCTGTCTGGCGATGACCCAGGAGTCGGCCGACAAGTACGCCAACGGCATCAAGGCGGGCGGCGTGCTGCTGCTCGACTCGGACTTCGTCAAGCGCGAGCCGCAGGGGGATTTCAAGACCTACAAGTTCCCCATCACCCGTACCGCCAAGGATGACATCGGCCGCGAGATCGTCGCCAACGTCGTCGCCCTCGGCGCGATGATCGCCCTGACCGACGCCGTCTCCCGCGAAGCCGGCGAGAAGGCCGTCCTCTCCCGCGTCCCGGAAGCCTTCCTTGAACTGAACAAGAAGGCCTACAACATGGGCTACGAGAAGGTCAAGGAACTGCTCAAGTAAGAAATGTCCTGTTTTTGATGCAAAGAGCCCGGGGGCACCTGCCACCGGGCTCTTTGCATTTTTCCCCCTTCCCTCGCGCCGCCGAAAGGCGTATCCTGTTGCCGGTCCTTATCACCCTGCGAGGTTATGCCCACATGAAGAAGTTCCTTGTCCTGCTCGCCCTGTTCCCCCTCTTCTGCTCTTCCGCTTTTGCCGCCGCTGCCGATTTCAAAGTCCCGATCCTCCTCTACCATCGCTTCGGACCGACCGTTGCCGACAGCATGACGATCACCACGCCGGTCTTCGAGTCGCACCTGAAGTTCCTCAAGGAGAACGGCTACACCGTCATCCCCCTGCGGCAACTGGTCGACTATTACCTGAAAAAGGGACCGGCGCCGGCGCCCAAATCGGTGGTCATCGTCGCCGACGATGCCCACAAGTCGGTTTACACCGACATGCTGCCGCTGGTGAAGCGCTACCGGATGCCGGTGACCCTCTTCACCTACCCCTCGGCCATCTCCAACGCCAGCTACGCCATGACCTGGGAGCAGCTGCGCGAGGTGAAAGCAACCGGGCTCTTCGACATCCAGTCGCACACCTACTGGCACCCCAACTTCAAGCAGGAGAAGAAGAAGCTCTCCGCGGCGGAGTACGACAAGTTGGTGACCTCGCAGCTGGGCAAGGCGAAGGCGAAACTGGAGAAAGAACTTGGCGGACCGGTAGACCTGCTCGCCTGGCCGTTCGGCATCTACGACGACGAACTCTTGAGGAAAGCGGCGGCTGCCGGCTACGTGGCGACCTTCACCATCGAGGCCCACCCCGCCGGACCGGCGGATACTTTGATGAAGCTACCGCGCTTCCTGCTGAACAACAGTGCCCAGGGCAGCACCTTCGCCCGGATCGTCGGCGCCGAAGCGCGACCGGTGGTGGCGAAGGCGCCTGCCGCGGCAGGGGCGAAAACAAAGTAATCCGGGGCGGCGATGCTTCTCGGAGTCCCGAAGGGGCGGGTGTGCAACCCGCCCCTTCTGCGTTTAACGAAAGTTCATTGACGGGTGGGGGGGGAAGGGGTAAAAAAAGATGCAGTCTTGTAACCTTTCTCTCGTGACCGCCTAAACATCCAAAACGTGAATAATGGGGAGATGTCAAGACAAGTGAGAGTCCATGTTTCAGCAGTAATTCAGAGGACACCTCACTTAATTGGCGACAGATAGTACCGGGGACAGGCGGGAATCAAGCGAAGCACCCCCCGGGCTCAGCATACCGGTCCCATACAAAAGTCGACGGAAGAGAGCTTATGACCGGTTTCATCGATCTTTGGGCCGCATTTTTCATCCAGATGTTCATCATTATCGACCCGATCGCCGGCGTGCCGGTCTTTCTCGCCATCACCCCCCACAGCAGTAGCGACAAGCGCCGACTGATGGCCCGCCGCGGCTGCCTCGCCGCCTTCGGGGTTCTTGCGTTCTTCCTGCTCATCGGCCCGCCCTTCGTCAGTTTTTTCGGCATCACGCCCCCCGCCGTGCGCATCTGCGGCGGAGTGCTGCTCTTCTTCATCGGCATCGAGATGCTCTACGGGCGCCGAACAGGCACCGAAACCACCCCTGGCGAAGAGCGCCTGGCCGAGGCGAAGGACGACATCTCCATCACGCCGCTGGCCATCCCGCTGCTGGCAGGCCCCGGCGCCATCACCACGACCCTGATCTTCGCCGGCAGGGCACAGACCCCCGCCGATCATCTGGCGCTTTTTCTCTCTCTCGCCGGGGTCTTCGCGCTCACCTTCGTCTTTCTGCGCCAGGCCGACCGGCTCATGAACCTCATAGGCCTTCTGGGCGCCACCATTCTCACCCGCATCATGGGGCTGGTGCTGGCATTTCTCGCCGTGCAGTACGTCATTGACGGCATCACCGCGGCATGGCGCCAGTAGCTTCGGAGACAGCCTCGGCTCAATTTCAGTGAATGTCTTGCCGATCAAACAGAAGGAGGCAGACCGCGCGGCCTGCCTCCTTTAATGTTGCTCTCTCCCTTCCCTCTCCCCCTACCCCAACTCGGCGACGAATCGCTCCGCCAGCGCCACATCCTCCTTGCAGCCGATGAAGACCGGCGCCCGGTCGTCGATTCCCTGCGGCACCAGGTCGAGGATGCGCTGCCGCCCGGTGGAGGCGGCGCCGCCGGCCTGTTCCATGAGGAAGGCCATGGGGTTGAGCTCGTAGAGCAGGCGCAGCTTGCCGTCCGGTTTCCCTTGCAGGTGCGGATAGAGGAAGACCCCCTTCCCTTTGAGCAGGATCTGGTTGACATCCGGCACCAGGCCGCCGCTGTAGCGCAGCTTGGCCCCCTGCTCCTCCATCTGGCGCACGAAGCTCTCGGTGCCGGGCGTGTAGAGATTGCGCTGGCCGCCGGGGGAGTAGATGCTCCCCTTGGGGGCCACGGTGATGTTCTCGCGGATGAGATCGTACTCCATGAGCTGGTTCATGGCGAATTCATGAACCCCCCTGCCGGTGGAGAGGACCATGGTCGTGCGCGGCCCGTAAAGGATATAGAGGGCCGCCACCTGGTTGCGCCCCGGCTGGAGCAGATCGCACCCTTCGTAAATCGAAACGATCGTCCCTACCGCCAGGTTGACGTCGACCAGCGAGGAGCCGTCGAGGGGATCGTAGGCGACGGAGTACTTGCCGACGCAGTCGGGAGAGACGGGGATGATCTCGCAGGTCTCCTCGGAGACGATGTTGGCTACCACTCCGGAGTGCATCAGGCGCTTGCGCATGATCCGATCGGAGAGGACATCGAGGGCCAGCTGCTCCTCGCCGTAGAGGTTGGAGGTGCCCGCCACGCCGAGATCGCCGGTGCGGATGGCATTGACGATGTACTTGGAAGCATCGGTGATCTCGCAGATGAGTCGGGTCAGATCCCGGTTCTCTTCCGTCTCCCGCAGATAACGCCGAAGGTCGATCTGGAACTTGGTTTTACCCGCTTCAGCCATCATTACTCCTTCCCCGGCAACCGCGGCCGGAAGCGCCATGAAAAATTGCTCAGAAGTTTAGACCATCTTGGCAGCCGGGGCAAGAACAAAGCCGGTTAAATCCGTCCTCCCCGGCTTGACTGCCGGCCGCGAACTGTTATCCTTGCCCTGCATTTTCGCCAACCGACAGGGCAACTCCAGGAGCGTACGATGACCGACCCGAGCGAACAGCAGGACAGGAAAAAGGGGCACACGGAAAAGCTGTGGGAAACCACCCGCAAGACCTTCCATACGGCGACCTTCAAGGCCAACCAGTACAAGCGGATCGTGCAGAAGAAGATCGACCTGGGCTCCCTGCACAAAAAAATATCTCACACCTATTTCGACCTGGGCATGCTGATCGACGAGCTGCGGGGAAGCGGCCAGTCGGACCTGCTCGCCAGGGAAGAAGTCCAGGCGCTGCTGCAGAAGCTGGACAGCCTCAAGCATGCAGCTGCCACCCTGGAGGAGGAGATCGAGGCGATCCGTGCCGAGGAAGAGCAGCGAGCGGAAAATTCCAGCGAACCCTTTCGTGAGCTGAGCGAAAAAAAGATCGATTGAGCAGTTGCGGCCACATCAACGAAAAAGGGCACTCCGCGTGGAGTGCCCTTTTTCGTTAAATGCGCAGGAGGAGATGGTCAGCGGAGATGCTTGCGGGGCTTCGGTATGCTATGGAGGCTCGCATCCTTGTGCTCGCGATCCCACTTGCGCATCGCCTCCTGGATCGTATCCTCCACCTCCACAATCTCGGCGGCATGCCGTTCCATGATGTCCAGATCCTCGTCAAGACGTTCGAGATTCCTGTCAAGACCGGATTCGACCTTCTTCACTCTTTCCTGGGTGTTCAGCTCGGCCATGCATACCTCCCTGCACTGCTTGCGCCCTTTGCGCCGCCGAGCCCAATGCCCGCCCGGATTAAAGGGTGCCTTCCTGCCTGTTTTCAGTATAGCACAGACTTTGCCGGAGCCAGCAACGGGGATTGGTGCAATCAGCAAAGCACAGATACGCGTTCCGAACACCGCCCAGCGACTTCCGGACCCCGGCCTGCCGACGCCAGGCGGCCTGCAGCCGGCAGATCCGTCAGCGGACCTCTCCACGGCTGGCTCAATGCCTGCCCTGCGTTGGCCGCTTCCCCCGCCGGAGCACGGTCACCATCCCGTCGTGGAGCAGACCGTTGCTGGCCAGACATTCCTGGCCGCATATATCCAGCGACCGGCCGTCAAAATCAGAGACCCGGCCGCCAGCCTCGGTCACCAGCAGCTGCCCGGCCGCGACATCCCAGGGTTTGAGTTTCATCTCCCAGTAACCATCCAGGCGCCCGGCGGCGGTGTAGGCAAGATCGAGACTGGCGGCGCCGGCCCTGCGGCAGGCCTGGGCCTCCTGCTGGAAATTGAGGAAATGATCGTAGTTGTTCACCGAACTCGTTTTGCGGTCATAGGGGAAGCCC
>DASPGW010000079.1 GCA_035620395.1 Desulfuromonadales bacterium
CCCATGAAGGAGATCAGGCCGGCCATCGAGATGAAGGAGGCGGCCGACATCCAGTCGGCGCCGGTCGCCATCCCGTTCATGAACGCCGGAACCGACTGCTCGGCAGCGTAGAAGTCGCCGGTCGATTTGGCGCGCGCTGCGATGGCGATGTAGATGTACAGGGAAAAGCTCAACCCCGTAAGAATCCATGTCCAGGTCAGAATACTCATAATTTGTCACCTCATGATGATTTTTGTTGTTTATGCGCGTACGGCGTCAAGGTCAGGGAGGTTACCCTTCGTGCACGTCATACTTGATGTCGAGCCTGTTCATCATGGCGACATAGGTCCAAATCAGAACAACAAAAGTGATCATGGATCCTTGATTGGCGAACCAGAAGCCGAGGGGAAAGCCGGCGACTTTTATGGCGTCGAGCTGATCGACGACCATGATCCCGCAGAAGAATGATACGAAAAACCAGATCGCCAGATGGACGACGATGATGACCAGGTTTTCCTTCCAATACGCCTGTTGCTTTGCTGCATCCATAGTTTTCCTCTCCTCGCATTTGATGGCTGTTCAATGTTGGTTTACTGGCATACCGATCTTCGTACCAGCACACCTCCTTTCCGCAGTTGTGTTACGATGTTTTGACCCCGTTAAAAATACACTGTTTTAACCGCATTGGTTGGCATTTCATTCAATAAAAACGACTTCTTATAAAAACCATGTTCGCATAAGTTCCAGAGGTATTGGCAAGTAAATTCAGGCGTATACGGTCAAAATAGCCGACAGTTCACGACTAGTCAATAGAAAAATATAACCTCGTTTGAAATTTTCTATCACTGGTGATGCCCCACCTCCCGGGGATTGCCGGACATGCCATTATTTTCAGTAGTATAGCAGCGAAACGTGAGTTTGCAGAGGCGCTGGTGGGTTTTACCTGCGACACCCTGTTTTGTGCTGTCTCGGGATCGCAGGCTGTTCGGAATGTCGGAACAGCAACATTAAATGAAAGGTTGCATAGAATCGCAAATCGAGGAAGAATGTCCCGTTGCCGAATTTCCCCGGTGGGGGTGCCATGCCTTACAATGCCATCAATGAAGAGGGATTCTTCTTCATCACCATCGAAACGCTCTGCCAACGGCCGCCGATCACCTGCGCCCCGGACATGGACGTGGTCGCCATGGCCAGGCTCATGCAGGAACACGATATCTCGGGGCTGGTAGTCGTCGAGGGGGATGCGCCGGTCGGTACTCTGTCCATCCGTGACCTGCGCAAACTCATCGCCGAGTCCGGCGGAGCGCTTGGCGGTCATAAGGTCCGGGACATCATGCGCCCCGGCATCGTCACCATCCGCCTCCGGGATCATGTCTACGAGGCCATCTTCCGGATGGCCCAGCACGACGTCCACCGGCTCGGGGTCGTCGACGACGAGGGGAGGCTGGCCGGCGTCATCACCGACACCGACCTTCTGCGAATTCAGACGCACACCCCCCTCTATCTCAACCAGGAAATAGCCGCCGCCCAGTCCATCGGGGAGTTGAAGGCGCTGAACGTGCGGATGCTCGAAATGGTGCGGTTTGCCACCCGCGCCGGCGCCGGCACCAAAAGCCTGGTCGAACTCATCTCGCATCTTAACGACGCCTTCACCTTGCGCATCATCGCTCTGCTGGAAAGCACCGAAGGGATTCGTCTGCCCGAAGGCGCCGCCTATCTGGTGCTGGGCAGCGAAGGGCGCGGTGAACAGACCCTGCGCACCGACCAGGACAGCGCCATGGTCTACGCCGACGATTTCCCGCCGGAGAAGCTCGGCGAACTGGAACGCTTCGCCACCCGGCTCGCCGAGGCCCTGGATGAGGTGGGGGTGCCCCGCTGCCCGGGCAACACCATGGCGAGCAACCCCCAGTGGCGCCATAGCCTGTCTGAATGGAAAGAACTCCTCAGCCAGTGGATTCACGTGCCCAAGGGGGAGCACATGGTCAACTTCGGCATGTTCCAGGATTTCCGGGCTCTTTACGGCGATCAAACGCTCGAGCGACAGCTGCACGAACACCTCCTGGCCACGGTCAGGCGTCATGCCCTGTTTTTCCCCTATGCGGCGCGAAACATCGTGCGCTTTCCGCCGCCCCTCGGGATGTTCGGTCGCATCCGGGTCGAGCGGAGCGGCGAACACCGGGGCAAGGTCGAGCTGAAAAAGGCGGGTATCTTCGCCATCACCGAAGGCGTGAGCCTCCTGGCCCTCGAAGCCGGCATCGTCGGCGGCAGCACCTGGGACAAAATCGAACGGCTTCGGGAGCTGAGCGTCCTTTCGGCCGGAGCCCTGGAAAACATCGACGAATCCTTTACCTATCTCGTGCAGCTCCGGCTGCAGCGGCAACTCCGGGCCCTTTCGGAAGGCAACAAGCCCGCCAATACGGTCGATCCCCTGGTGATGACCGACAAGGATCGGGATCGGTTGCGGGAAGCCCTCAAGGGGGTCGGTACCTTCCTGCGGATGATCCGCGACCACTACAAGCTCGATTTCATTTCCCGCTGAGAGCCCGCAGCCAAACCTCCTGTTTCCGTGTTCCGCTGAAATTCTGGTGAATGAATGCAGATTCTCTCCATCCATCTGAAGAACATCAAATCCCACCGTGACATCGAACTTGATTTCTCGCCCGGCATCAATGTCCTCTCCGGTCCGAACGGCGTCGGCAAGAGCACCATCTTCGAAGCCATCGGCTATGCCCTGTTCGGCGTCGACGCCCGGGATTTCGTCGGCAATATCGAGCGCTTCATTTCGATCGGGGCCAAGAAAGGGGAGATTGCCGTCGATTTCCAGCTGGATAGCGGCGAGAAGTTCCGTGTCACCCGGACCGTCGGGGCAGCTTCCCGATGGCTGCTGCACAAGGAGGTCGGCGGCGCTTTCGAAGTGGAGGACCACGCCAGCGCCCACGAGACCGAGGCGCGCCTCAGGGAACTGCTCGGCCTCGACAACGGCCGCCCCCTGGCCGAGCAGTTCAAGCTGGTCATCGGTCCCTTCCAGAACGACTTCCTCGGTCCCTTCGTCATCCGGCAGGCGACGAAGCGCAAGGATGCGTTCGACGAGATCCTGGGAATCGATGCCTGGCGCAAGACGTTTGACGGGACCCGGGAGATGCTCACGGCGTTGAAGAGACGGATCGAGGTGCTTGACGCCGAGGTGACGGTGAAGCAGGAGCAGTTCGCCGTCCTGCCGGAAAAGAAGAAGGCGCTGGCCGAGGTGGAGGCGCAATGGCAGGAGCGGCAGAGGTCGCTGACGGAAAAGGGTGCCGCCCTGCCGCAGGCGGAGTCGCGCCTCGCCGAGCTCGATGCACTGGAGAGGTCGATCAACACCATTCAGGCCGACATTCATGGCCTGGAGAACCGCATCCGCGACGGCGAGGGTAAGGTCGTCGACCAGAAACAACGGGTGGCCGAGGCCGGCAACGCCCGGGAGGTACTGGAGCGGAGCCGCGCCGGCAAGGAGGCCTTCGAGCGGGCCGAGGCGAGCCTTGGCGCGTTGCGGCAACGGGAGCAGCAGCGGCGGGCAGCGGAGCAGGAGGTTGCCGGCCTCGAAAAAGAGGCCCTGCGGCTGACCCAGACTCTCGACCATGAGCGGCGGGAGATCGCCAAGACTGAGAAGCAACTGGCGGAGGAGGAGGGTCGTTTGGCCGAAGCCCGCGAAGGACAGCGGGCCGACGGGAAACTGGTGAAAAACGCTGCCCGGATTCCGGCTCTGCGCCAGGAGGTCGAGAAGCTGAGGTCGACTCGCGGTCTGTTGGAGGGGCGTCGGGACAGCCTGCTGGATGGGCGGGAGAAACTCGGCGAGGGGATCTGCCCGTTTTTCCAGGAGCCCTGCCTGAATGTGGCCGGCAAGGCCTCCCGGGACGTGTTCACGACCAGGGTCGAGGATCTCGACCGGGACATGCTCGAGCTGGACAAAAGGATCGAAGAACTGGGCCGGGACCTCTGCACGGCCGAAATGGCACAGAGGGAATTGAGCGCCCTGGAAGTTCGGATGCAGGAGCTGGAAAAGCAGGGCAAGGGCCTGGAACAGCGCCGCGGGGAGACGCGCCAGCGGGCCGCCGGCCTGGTGAAGCTGCAGTCGGAGCAGGCGGCGGCCGTCGAGAGTGCGGCGGCCGGCAAGGAAGGTCTCAAGGCCTTTGCCCGGCTGGATGAGGAGATCGCCGGGGTACAAAAGGGGATGGCTGGTTGTCAAGTGGCCAGGGATGCTTTCTTCGCCCATCAGAAGATGGCCGAGGATCTTC
>DASPGW010000080.1 GCA_035620395.1 Desulfuromonadales bacterium
GACGACGAAGCCGACCGGATCGAAGCCCGCTGTGCCGGCCTGGCTGACTGCGCGCTGGTCTACGTCGCCGAAATCGGTGGCCCGGCGGCCGCCCGCCTGGTGGCCAAGAAGATTCACCCGATCAAGAGCAAGGAACGGGAGCCGATAGCCACCGTCGTCGAAAAGCTCCAGGAAGTCCTGCGCGGCAGTCCTCCCCCCTGGCTGCGCAAGGCGATGTTGAAGGGGGAAAGACCCGGATTTGTAGAACGATAACCGACAATTCGTCCCATAGGACCCATATGTCCTATAGGACCTATACCCAAAAAAGGAGAATCAACATGGCTTTCTACACCGGCAAAACCAAAGGCGGCAAGGAGTGGACCCCCACCTTCATCGACGCGATCGACCACGAGAAATGCATCGGCTGCGGCCGCTGCTTCAAGGCCTGCTCGCGCAGCGTGCTCGGCCCCGAGGACCTGGAGGACGAGGAGTCCGAATCGGTCCGCATGGTCATGAGCATCGTCAACGCCGATAACTGCGTCGGCTGCGTCGGCTGCGGCGTGACCTGCAGCAAGAAGGCGTTCTCGTTCAAACCGCTGATGGTTTGAAACCATAGGACTCATAGGACCTACAGGACCCATAAGACTTATTACGGAGTTTTTTATGCGCATCGCCATCGCATCGAAATCGGGCACCGAGGTCGACCAGCACTTCGGCCATGCCGAACGTTTCCTGATCTACGACTTCAACCAGGGGAATCCCCGGCAGGTGGGCGAGGTGCAGGTGGAGAAGTACTGCTCCTTCGATCCCGACCACCCCTTCCGGCATAGTCAGTTCGACGCCATCGTCGAGGCCCTCCAGGGGTGCAAGGCGGTGATCACCGCCATGATCGGCGACTACCCCCGCCAGGAGCTGGAGAAGGCGGGCCTCACCCACGTCGTCGCCGTCGGACCGATCGACACCGCCCTGCGCACTGCCCACGCCGCCCTCTGCGGCTGCGCCTGCCAGGGACCGAAGAAATGCGAGAAACCGTAGGGGCAATTCATGAATTGCCCCCGCACCACACATGATTAAAAAGTGCCCTTCCAGGGTTGCAATTGCCTCAGGCATGGGCAGGAGGGGGATTGAGGGACCCTTCCTGCCCCTTTTTTTCGCCTGTCTTCAGGGGGTAAACTCTGGCACGGCGAATGCAATCTGAAAAATCAGACCAGCGGTACAAGGACGTACCCGTTACCGAACAAGGCAAGGAAGCCCCGGCGGATAATGATCCCCCCGGGGCTTTTTTAACTTCACGGGCAAAGGCGCTTTCCGTTTTCACCACGGAAGCGCCTTTTGTCGTTCAGCGGCAAAGGAGACGAGCCATGGCCACGCCCTGTCAGATGATGAAGAGACAGTCCGATCACCCCTGCTTCGGCGGCGACCACAGCAAGGCCGGCCGGATGCACCTGCCGGTGGCGCCGGGGTGCAACATCAAATGCGGCTTCTGCGAGCGCAAGTTCGACTGCGCCAACGAAAGCCGGCCCGGGGTCACCAGCCGGGTGCTCAGCCCCGAGGAAGGTCTGGAGCGGGTCAACCTGGTGCTGCGTCACCCGCAGATCGGCGCGACCATGAAGGTGGTCGGCATCGCCGGTCCCGGCGACCCCCTGGCCAACCCCAACACCTTCAGGACCTTCCGCCTGGTCAAGGCGGCGCACCCGCAGCTGACCCTCTGCCTCTCCACCAACGGCCTGCTGCTGCCGGAGAAGGTCGACGAGATTCTGGAGCTGGGGGTGCACAGCGTCACCGTCACCGTCAACGCCCTCACCCCGGAAACCGGGGCGAAGGTCTACGAATGGGTCAACCTGCACGGCCGGCGCCTGCAGGGGGAGGAAGGGGCGGCGGTGCTCCTCGAGCGGCAGCTCGAAGGCATCCGCGCGGTGGTAGCGGCCGGCCTGCTGGTCAAGATCAACTCGGTCTACATCCCCGGCGTCAACGACCATGAAACGCTGCCGCTGGCAGTCAAGGCGCGGGAACTGGGGGCGACCATGATGAACATCCTGCCGGTGATCCCCATCGGCCGCTTCCGCGACGTCGAGCCCCCTTCCGAAGCAGTGATGGAAATGGTGCGCAACCAGGCCGAACTGATCCTCTCCCAGGCCCGCCACTGCAAGCAGTGCCGCGCCGACGCGGTGGGGCTGATCGGCAGGGATCTGGATCTGGCGACGCTGCAGGCGGGGTGAGCGGGCTGGGGCACGGCGCGCCGTGCCCCTACCACCGTCTCCTAAGATGTGCTACTCTCCTTCGGCCACTCTGGAGAGAACCACCATGCTGAGAAAAGCCGGTCTACTACTGATCTTGTTTTCTTTGTGCTTAGCTTCCGTTGCGGTGGCCGGTGCTATCCGCCTCTCCGTCGCCGTTAGTCTCACCGACGCGATGAACGAAATCTGCGCCGACTATTCCAGGGCACATCCCGGCACGGCCTGCCGCCCCAATTATGGCGGATCGGGCACCCTGGCCAAGCAGATTGCCGCCGGCGCCCCGGCCGATCTCTTCATCTCGGCCAATCCGCAGTGGATCGAGTTCCTGGTCGGCGAAAAGCGGCTTGCAGTCGATACGGTGGGGATTCTGGCCGCCAACACCCTGGTCTTCGTCGGGCCGAAGGGGCGGGCATCCTCACTGGCCGACCTGCCGAAACTGAAGCGCATCGCCATCGGCAGCCCGCGGAGCGTTCCGGCCGGCCAGTACGCCGAGGAGGCGATGAAGAAAGCCGGCGTTTACGACACGCTCGCGGCGGCAGGCAAACTGGTC
The DNA here is from genome assembly GCA_035620395.1 of Desulfuromonadales bacterium. Taxonomy (NCBI): domain Bacteria; kingdom Pseudomonadati; phylum Thermodesulfobacteriota; class Desulfuromonadia; order Desulfuromonadales; species Desulfuromonadales bacterium. The sequence continues at coordinate 2,767 of DASPGW010000080.1, forward strand.
ATGGCCCAGGACG
>DASPGW010000081.1 GCA_035620395.1 Desulfuromonadales bacterium
TGACCTCGGCCTCGATGGCGTCGATCCGGGCAATGTCGAAGTTCCCCTTCGCGCGGATGGTTTGCACCGCCTCTTTCGGGATCACACCGAGCTCGGCCTGTGCCTCGCAGGCCAGGGTTTCTATTTCCAGCCAGATCCGGAACCTGTTTTCCGGTTCCCAGATGCGGGCCATTTCCTTGCGGGTATAGCGTTCGATCATCGGTTCAAGCTCCCTTTTTCAACATCAACTTATATGCTGGTCCCGAGTCCCGGGGCCAAAGTCCAAGGTCAAGGGTCATTGCCTTTAGTTTTGCCAATCACCAATTGCCAATCACGCATTCCCCGTGGCGAAACAGGTACTGGGATGGGCCTGGCAACCCAGGATGAGCTGCGGCTGGCAGAGATTTTGCCGGGCCAGAACTTCCCTGGCACAGGACTCGGCCAATCCCGGCTGGTTGTTGGCCTCGCTCAGATGCGCCAGAAAAACAGCCTCGAGGCCTTCCCAGAGGAGTTCCTGAAGAAGCTGCGCCGAGGCGGTGTTGGAGAGGTGTCCATGATTGGAGCGGATCCTCTGCTTCAGATGCCAGGGATAGGGGCCGTCCCGCAGCATTTCCTCGTCGTGATTGGCCTCGAGGATCAGCACCCGGCACCCCTTGAGGCGCTCCGCCACCAGCCGGGTGGCAATCCCGAGATCGGTGGCGATGCCTATTTTCCCCTCGGCCGACTCGATCGTGTAGCCGACCGGAGCCACGGCGTCATGGGTGATGGGAAAGGGTTCGATCTTCAGGTCGCGCCAGGCGAAAGCCACGGTGTCGTCGAACTCCCGCAGGTCATCCAGCCGCCCCGGGTCGGGCAACGCCCGGCGAGTGTCGACGTGCACGAAGACCGGCAACCGGCAGCTTCTCGCCAGCGGTCCCAGACCCCGGCAGTGGTCACTGTGCTCGTGGGTCACCAGCAGTGCGTCGAGTCCCGCTCCATCCGCGCCGATCAAGGTCAGACGGGACTTCAATTCCCGGGCCGAAAGGCCTGCATCGATCAGCAGGCGGGTATCCCGGCTTTCGACATAAACGGCGTTCCCCTTGCTCCCGCTGGCCAGCAGACAAACCCGCAACACATTCCTCCAGCCCCCCTCGGGCGCAGTCTATATACCGGAATTCCCCTGGCCGTTCAAGGGAAAAGCGGTTCTTCACCCTCGACGACTTCTGCATTCGCGGCGACCGCTGGGTGCAGAGGCAACAGAATATGGAATTCGCTGCCAGGATACCCATTGGGATCGAAACCCGGACTCTCCACCCATATTTCACCGCAGTGCATATCGATGATCCCTTTGACGATAGTGAGTCCAAGGCCGGTCCCCTTCCCCTTGAAGGCGACCTTGCCGGTGAAATGCTCCTCGATGTTTCCCGCCTCGTAAAATTTTTCGAAGACGTGGAGCTGATCTTCTTCGGAAATCCCGATTCCCGTATCGCGAATGACGATTTCCAGGTAAGGGTGCTGGACACTGTCAATCTGTCGCACCTGCGTTGCCGTAACGGGTTCTTCCGCCAACGGTGGCCGCAGGATCTGGGCCAGACGGGTCGAGACACTGACCGTCCCGCCGTCCGGCGTGAATTTGATGGCGTTGCCGACCACGTTGCTGATGACCTGGGTCAGACGGTCGGGATCACACTTCAGGGCCGGCAGTCCCGCCCCCAGGTCGAGCACCAGGGACTGCTTGCGCTGGGAGAAAAAGAACTCGAGCTCCTTGACCGCCTTGCGGATCACCTCGTTGAGGTCCATCCGCCGCCGGCGCAGGCGCAGACGGCGGCTGTCGAGCATGGACACGTCGATCATGTCGCGGACGATGTTGGAGAGCCGTTCGGCCGCGTCGGCAATATATTGCGCCATGGTCAGCACCGTACTGTCCACCCTGGAGGACATCTCGCCGAGAATGAGCTCGGAGTAACCGATGATCACCGTCAGCGGCGTTTTGAGCTCATGCGAGGCCACGCCCAGGAAAGAGTCCTTCATCTGGTTGAGGCGCTCCAGTTCCCGGGTGCTCTTTTCCAGGTTCTCCTTGATCTCCCGTTCGCGGGTGACGTCGCGGATGATGGACTGAACCATGCGCTTGCCGTCCCGGCCGAGCACCGGCGAACCGCGTACCCAACCGATGACGCGCCGATGATCCGTCGGATGCAAAAAATGGATTTCCGCCTCCTGCGATTCCCCCTGCAGGACCCGCAGATGCATGTCGTACTGCCCCTCCAGGTCTTCGATGCCAAGCGACTCCAGGACGGAGAACAGGTTGCGTCCTTCCACCTGCTCCCGGCTGATGCCGAAAAACGACTCGCCGGCCTTGTTGATCAGCACCAGGCGATCTTCCTCGTCACTGACCAGAATGGCGTCGCTGGCGTCCTCGAGCAGTGAACGGTACATTTCACGGCTGCGCCCCAACTCGGCGCTGATCTTCTCCTGGCGCTCATAGGAGTCCTGCAACTCCTTGTTGGTTTCCTCGAGTTCGCGATAACCGAGCTGAAGCTTTTCTTCTCGATCCTGCAACGAATTGGCCATCTCCTGCAGGGCCGCGCCCAGCTCGTTGAAATCCCGGGTCGTCATCGGCGGCACGGCCACCCTGAAATTACCCCCGGCGATCTCGCGGGCAATCGAACTGAGTCGGGAAATCGGCCCGATCAGGTCCCGCCTGGTGAACAGGACAACCAGAGTGAAGACAATCAGAAAGGCAACGCCCAGAATCATGACCGAACGCTGGAAAGCCTTGGTCGTACGCTCGTCGAGAACGGTTTCAGGAAAACCGATGCGGATCCGCCCGGCGAGGCGGCCATCGGCGGTGTGTATCGGTTCGGAAACGTCGTAATAGCGCCCCAGTCCCGGGAAGTTCAGAATGGCGGTCGATCGGTTGACAGTGGAGACGAACTCGATACTGTTGGTCAGATGAAAGGAAGGGTCGCTGGAATAGAGAGGAGTCCCCATCGCGTCTTCGATGAGGGCATAGCTGATTTCGGGATCGGTTCTGACGATCTCCTGGCAGCGGACGTTGATTCCCTCCATGTCGGCGAGGGGAATGCCGAGGCCCAGGACGTTCTCTACAGCCATCCGCAACCCGGACGCCAGGCTCTGGCTGCGCAGGATGATGCCGTCACGATAATCGCGACGGAACCCCTCGATATTCAACCCAGTATTGACCGCAATGGCCAATGTCAGGAGCAGAAAGGCGAATATCAGTATCCGCTTTTCCAGGGTGGCTTTCATCCGTTTGCGAGCCGTTAGCACCAAAGAGGGGGACTCTCTTCACGGGTACGGCAGGGATCTGCCCTGCCGGTTGATTTCTGCCCATTATACTGTAGTCTGTCACGACAGCGACGCGAAGCCATGGCTTTTTCCGATTGACCCGGCCGGCCCCATCCTGACGACAACCGCATTTAGATAGCACATCACCTGCAAAAGGGCAACAGCCCTTTCCCTCTTTTCCTGAAAAAGGGTTGACGCTCCGGAACCGATTCGTTATCATTCCGGACCACGAAACCCTGAGGAATTCAGGGGTGTTCATTCATTCAGTGCGGGTATTTCCCACATTCCCTTCGGGCGGAGGAGATGACTCAATGGCGGCCAAAGTTGCGATCAACGGATTCGGTCGAATCGGACGTAATTTCTTTCGTGCGGCGCGCGGAATTCCTGACATCGAAATCGTGGCCATCAACGACCTGACCGATGCCGCTACCCTTGCCCATCTGCTCAAGTACGATTCGGTGCACGGCATCTTCGCTGCTGAAGTCTGCGCCGACGGCGATTCACTGGTCGTCGACGGCAGAACGATCCAGGTGTTCAAGGAGAGAGATCCTGCCGCTCTGCCCTGGAAGCAGTGCGGCATCGACATCGCCGTCGAATCGACCGGCCACTTCACCAATCGCGAGGACGCCGAAAAACACCGCCTGGCCGGGGCACCCAGGGTCATCCTCAGCGCCCCCGGCAAAAACGCCGACATCACCATCTGCATGGGGGTCAACGAGGCGAACTACGACCCGGCCATCCACCAGGTCGTCTCCAACGCCTCGTGCACGACCAACTGCCTCGCCCCGGTGGCCAAAGTGCTGCTGGAGAAGTTCGGCATCGTCAAGGGACTGATGACCACCGTCCATTCGTACACCAACGACCAGCAGATCCTCGACCTGCCGCACAAGGACCTGCGCCGGGGCCGGGCCGCCTGCCTGTCGATGATCCCCACCACCACCGGGGCGGCCAAAGCTGCCGGCCTGGTGCTGCCGCAGCTCAAGGGCAAGCTCGACGGCATGGCGGTGCGCGTGCCAACGCCCAACGTCTCGCTGATCGACCTGGTCGTCGAAACCGAGAAGCAGACCACCGTCGAGGAGGTCAATGCCGCCCTGAAGGCAGCCGCTGAGGGTTCGCTCAAAGGGATCCTCGAATACTGCGATGCCCCCCTGGTGTCGCGCGACTTCAACGGCAATCCCGCTTCCTCGATCATCGACGCCCTGACTACCAACGTCATCGGCGGCAATATGGTCAAGGTCATCTCCTGGTATGACAACGAATGGGGCTACTCCAACCGACTGCTCGATCTGGTCCGGTACGTGGCCAGGAAATAACAGTTTACATGTCCTGATTGAGGGCAGGATCACAGGGTCCTGCCCTTTGCTTTCAGCCTAGAGGAGAGTGAACGCCATGCATGAGAAAATGACCGTCAAGGATCTGGATCTCCAGGGAAAAAGGGTTTTCTGCCGGGTCGATTTCAATGTTCCCCTCGACGACCAGGGGCGGATTACCGACGACACCCGCATCGCTGCCTCGCTGCCGACCCTGCGCCACATCATCGACCAGGGCGGCCGGCTGATTCTCGCCTCGCACCTCGGCCGCCCCAAGGCGGCGCCCAATCCCAAATACAGTCTGGCGCCGGTGGCACCGCACCTCTCGAAGCTGCTCGGCACACCCGTAACGATGGCCCCGGACTGCATCGGCCCGGAAGTCGAACAACTGGCCTCCGGCCTGCGAAACGGCGACATCCTGCTGCTGGAGAACGTGCGTTTCCATGCCGGGGAGGAGAAGAACGAGCCGGCCTTCTGCCGGCAGCTCGCCTCCCTCGCCGATCTCTACGTGAACGATGCCTTCGGCACCGCGCACCGCGCTCATGCCTCCACGGAAGGAGTGGCCAGACTGCTGTCGCCGGCGGTAGCAGGGTTCCTGATGGAGAAGGAGATCCGCTACCTGGGCGGGGCACTGGCGACGCCGAAACGCCCCTTCGTCGCCGTCCTCGGCGGCGCCAAGGTCAGCGACAAGATCCTGGTCATCGAAAACCTCCTCGCCAAGGTCGACGCGCTGGTCATCGGCGGCGGCATGGCCTATACCTTCCTCAAGGCACAGGGGCACGAAATCGGCAAGTCGCTGGTCGAAGCGGACAAGATCGAACTGGCCGGAGAACTCCTGGCCAAGGCCGCGCAGCGCGGCGTCAGCCTGCTGCTGCCGCAGGATCATGTGATCGCCCGGGAATTCAAGGCCGACGCCGAGCACCGGGTCTGCACCAACGCCAATTTTCCGGCCGACTGGATGGGACTCGATATCGGCCCGCAGACGGCGGAGCTGTTCGCCGGACTCCTCAAGAAGGCCGGCACAGTCGTCTGGAACGGCCCGATGGGGGTCTTCGAATTCCCCGCCTTCGCTCAAGGGACCTTCGCCGTCGCCCGCGCCCTCGCCGACTCCGACGCCCTGTCGATCATCGGCGGCGGCGACTCGGTGGCGGCCGTCAACCAGTCGGGCCTTGACGACCGCATGACCCACATCTCCACCGGCGGCGGCGCCTCTCTCGAATTTCTCGAGGGCAAGGAACTGCCCGGCATCGCGGCATTGACGGACAGGAATTAAACCCAGGCACGGGGCACGAGACAAAAGGCACGAGGAAATGCCCGACCTCGAACCTCGCGCCTCGGGCCTCTAGCCTCGGACCTTTCACCGCTTTCGACAGGAGGTCAACATGCGTCGCCCCTTCATCGCCGGCAACTGGAAGCTGCACAAGACGGTCGTCGAGGCCCTCGAACTGGTCAACACCCTCAAGGTCGAACTGGCCGGTATCGTCGATGCCGACATCGTCGTCGCGCCGGTCTTCACCGCCCTGGCCCCGGTCGCCGAGGCCGTGGCCGGCAGCAACCTCACGGTGGCAGCGCAGAATTGCTACCCGGCGAAAAGCGGCGCCTTCACCGGCGAAGTCTCCCCTCCCCTCATCAAGGACGTCGGCTGCCGGCAGGTGATCGTCGGCCACTCGGAACGTCGCCAGATTTTCGGCGAGACGGACGTCTTCATCAACGCCAAGGTCAAGGCGCTGATAGCCGAGGGGCTGATGGCCATCTTCTGTATCGGCGAGACGCTCGATGAGCGGGAGAGTGGCCGCATGTTCGAAATTCTCCGGCAGCAGGTGACCGAAGGGTTGAAGGACCTCGACGCCGCCGCCATGGCGAGCGTGGTCGTCGCTTACGAACCGGTCTGGGCCATCGGCACCGGCAAGACCGCTTCCGACGAACAGGCACAAGAGGCGCACGCCTTCATCCGCGGCCTGCTACAGGACCAGTTCGGGGAGAAGACGGCAGAGACGACCCGCATCATCTACGGCGGCAGCGTCAAGCCGGACAATGTCGACGGCCTCATGGCCATGCCAGACATCGACGGCACCCTGGTCGGCGGCGCCAGCCTGAAAGCGGCGGATTTCATCCGCATTGCCCGCTTCCGCCGTTCGTGAATGTTTTCTCTTGGCACGAAAAGCACATCTGTGCTAGTGTTTCACGGTTTCAACCCAGCCAAAGATCAAGGAGCCCATTGGTACCATGACGGTTTTTCTCATTATCCTGCATGTCCTTGTCTGTATCGCCCTGATCATCATCGTACTGCTGCAGGCCGGCAAAGGCGCGGAGATCGGTGCCTCCTTCGGCTCCGGCTCCAGCCAGACCGTTTTCGGCGCTACCGGCGGCAAAAACTTCATGAGCCGTCTCACCACCGGCGCGGCGGTCATCTTCATGCTGACCAGCCTCATTCTGGCTTATTTCTACGGCCAGCCGGGCTCCTCGAGCGTGATGCCTGCCACTGTTCCCACCCAGGCCCCGCTGTCGACCGCTCCTGCCCCGATGGCACCGGCTCCTGCCGAGCAGGCGGCTCCCGCTCCAGCCGCGGAAAATGCTCCGGCGCAGGTTCCCGCCGAGGGCGAAAAAAAATAATTTCGTCCGCCATTTGCTGTTGACAGGGAGAGCCCGAATCAGTATAAATACTCTCCGTTCGCCGATATGGCGAGGCCGCTGAAGAGAGCGGCGCGGGGTGTTCGAATCCCGGAAAAACTGCATGCGGTCGTGGTGGAATTGGTAGACACGCTAGCTTGAGGGGCTAGTTCCCGTTAGGGAGTGGGAGTTCGAGTCTCCCCGACCGCACCAACGCAATAAACAAGGGCCGTAATCGTTTCGATTACGGCCCTTCTGCTTTTCCGGATGTCCGGCGGCGAGGAGAATCTCAGCAACTTCCGAGCGCAGAAGGGACAATCCGTCATTCTGGCGAGGCCGACAGACGGTTGCGAAGGTCAGTCAGGATGCGGTCGGCGATACGCACACAGTCGATGCAGACCTTCCAGTCGGCGGCTGCCGCCGGCGGCACACCAAGGGTCGGGTATCTGGAGGGAAGGTCGATGGAATCGAGCAAGGCGCCCTCTTCATCGGTGATTGCGAAGGGGATTGCTTCCGCAGCAACCAGCCGTCCGAGTTCCCGGATGCTGGAGGTTGCCGGCGCCGCCCCGCGCCTTTCCAGCAGAAGGGCTTTCAGCGCTTTTTCCACGGTCTGGAAGGTGTTCTGCAGACAGGCGTTGAGGTAGCCGCGCTCCAGGGCCAGCCGGGCGATTTCGAAATTCTCATCGGCGTAATCCAGCCACAGGCGGGTTTCCTCTCTCACGGATCAACTCGCACCGCTCGCTCTTCGGCGGAAAGCTCTTCGACAGCGGCCGGCGTGGCGGCGTCCGCGCGCTCGATCTCTTCGGCCAACTGCGTCACCGCCATGGCATAGAAGACGCTCGGATTGTAGCTCATGATCGAATAGAAATTGGTCAGCGCTATCCAATACTCCTGGCCCTGGTCGCGCGGCAGCTTGAGCAGACCGGCGCGCAGGTGGCCTGGCGCCTTTCGCATCGGCACGGCGCCAAGTTTCGCCAGTTGCGCCAAGGTGGTGTCGGGCCGCCGCTTGTTGAAACTCACCCGCTCGGCGCGCACCTGGAAGCGGCGCAAGGGCAGCACCACCGGCTCGCCGCGGCGCCAGGCGACCTCGGGCCGGAAGCGTACCAGATAGTTGGCCACCGAGCCGATGGCATCCGGCACGGTCCACAGGTTGACCCGGCCGTCGCCGTCGAAATCCACCCCCAGCCAACGGTAGTTACCGGGCATGAACTGGGCAAAGCTTATTGCCCCGGCATAGGAACCGCGGATTTCTGCCGGGTCGAGCCCCTGGTCGCGGCAGAGCACGAAAAACTGCGCCAGCTCGCCGAAGAAGTAGGCAGCCCGCCGGGGATGGTCGAAGCCCTGAGTGGCCAGGGCATCCAGCGTCCGGTGGCGGCCGGAATGAACACCGTAGCGGGTCTCTACGCCGAGGATGGCGGTAATAACGTGAGGCGACACCCCATACTCGGTTTCGGCGCGCGCCAGCCACTGCGCGTTTTCCCGCAGAAAGCGCACCCCGTTGTCGATCTGGGCGGCAGTGATGTGCAGGGGACGGTAGCGAGTCCACGTCAGGGTGCGTTCGGCCGCGGTCTGTTCGGCCACGACCAGTTGCGGCAGGCGCTGGGCACCGGCCAGTGCAGCGCGCACTCCGTCGAGTTCCGCAGAGGTGAAGCCGTGGCGCTCTTCGAGCTGCCTCAGCAATTCGGCCGCGCGCGGGTGGTTGCTGTAGTCTGCCCAGGCGACAGAGGCGCCCAGCACTGCTCCGATCAGCCACACGAAGATCGGCAGTCGGGCACGCCGCATCCGGCTACTCGACAGCAGCATGCTTTTCACGACAGCAGCTCCTTCCCGGCACTCCCTTCACCTCTTCTTCGATCCGCGCATCCAGCGCCGCCTCGATGTCGGCGATGAGGGCGGCAAACTGGCCGGCGGCCAGGCCTTTCTGACAGGCCGGGCAGGTGAAATACGTCCTCTTGAACCAGCTCAATGTCTCGTAGATCCCTTCGCCGCAATACGGGCAGTCCAGGGATATCTTTTCCTCGGCAAACACTCTTCATTCTCCTTTTTGGCGATGCCTCGCCGGGGTCAACTGTTGACCGCGGCTACCCCCAACACAATAACAGAAGAAGACAGGTCTTGAACAGGGGGTGGTCGTCACGCCGCTTGCTGCCGGGGAAATACATCCTATATAGTTAAATCAGGTACGATCACCAAGAAAGGGAGGTCAGCAATGCGTCTTTTCTGCCTGATTTTCGCCATGCTGCTCGGCACTGCGGCGTGTACCCCGCCCGTCAGCAAACAGTCGCTGAACCTGGTCGACCCCGGGATTACTTTCGTAGAGGTGCGCCGGGACCCTGACCGTCACGTCGGACGCTATCTGCTCCTCGGCGGCGCGATCGCCGCGGTACGCGGCAGCGACAGCGGCGGCAGCGAACTGGAGGTGGTGCAGTTTCCGACCAGCTACCGCGGCCGGATCACTTCCACTGACCACTCCGACGGCCGTTTCATCGCCCGGGACAGCACCTTTCGCGATCCGGCCATTTACTACCCGGGGCGACTGGTCACGCTGGTCGGGAAGGTGGCAGGGCAGATGAGCGGGCGCCTCGGCGAGGTGGATTATCTCTACCCCGTGCTGACCGTGCATGAACTCCATCTGTGGGATCCGACGGAGTATCCCGGTTCGTCACCCGTCCATTTCGGCATCGGTATCGGGATCGGAGTGATTCACTAAGCGGGCGGGTCTCGCTGGATGAAAAAAGTCTTCTTTCATCCGCAGATTTACGCAGATAAAATCTTGATTCCAATACCAGTTCGTTTTTTGCTGTAAGCCTTAATCTGCGTCCATCTGCGCCATCTGCGGATAAAATGGATTTGATTATCGACCTTGGACCAGGGATTTTGAATTAGTATTTTTGCCGCGCCGGGATCACTCCCCGCACGCCGCCGCGCGGGTCGGACATGTCGCCGTTGCGTCTGGGGATGAGGTGAATATGAGCGTGCGAGATCGTCTGGCCGGCGCTCGGGCCGCAGTTGATGCCGACGTTGAACCCGGTGACGCGGGGGTCGCCGGCCAGGGTGCGCTCGCGCAGCAGAAAGAGCAGCGTTTCGGCGTCGCGCCGCTCGGCTTCGTTCATGGCGAAGCAGTCGGCGATATGGCGGCGGGGGATGATCAGCAGGTGACCGGGAGTGACGGGGAATTTGTCGTCGACGGCGAAGACCGTTCCATGGTAGGCGACGGCGCGGGAGAGGGTTTCAGGGGAGCAGAAAGGGCATTCGTTCCTGGCCATGGACCAAGTCTAAACCGTCTTTGACGGCATGCAAGGGAGGATAAAGCCCAAGCTCCCCCGGCTCACGTCCGGACCGGATTCAGGGGTGGCAAGGACCCCCTGGCGATGCCTACCAACAGGTTGGGAGAATCGGAGAACGGCCGATAGGGGGCACCAATATAAAGAACCGCCGCAATGAAGGCCCCGTTGGGGACGTAGATCCCGTATTCCCTTTCGACAAATTCCTTAAGGCCGTAGCTGCTCCATGCGTTGCGCTGAACGGTCTTGTTGAACTGGCGGACACTCAGCCATTTGCAGGAGGCAACAAAGGCGGCAAACCCTTCACTCAGCAGAAGGTCCTTGGAGTCCTCGAGTTCTGGCTGGCTTTTCCTCTGCAGCAGGCCCTGATCGCAAAGGCCGGGAGTCTCCTGCACGATTTTCCGGAAATCCTGAAAGGTCGGAACTTGGGTCATACGCTCCCCACACAAGAAAACCTGATTTCGTGAGTTTATATCACGGCCCCCGGAACCGGCAAAATAAAATTCTGCGCGATGCTAGCCACCCTTCGGTCTCATGGACCTTGGACCCTCGACCTTGAACCTGGGTCATTTACATCCCGCTTCAGTGATGATGCCTGCCGTAATGATGTCCACTGTGGAACAGGAAGCCGAGGTTGAGGGAGAAGTTGAAGGGGTACCAGTAGGGATACCCGTATCCCCAGGGCGCGTAGTAACCGTACGGGTAGTAGCGGTAAGGGTAGTAGCCATAGGGGTAGTAGGGATAATAATAAGACCTCGGGGCTTCGCGCACATAGACGGTAGTGCGCCGCTCGACCGGCGCCGTCGCGGCTCGCTGCGTGGCAACGGTGCGCCACGTGCCGTCCGGTTGCCGACAGGCGGTCCCGTACCCCCGCTCTTCCCTGCCGCCGATGATGATGGTCTGCTGATATTCGCGGCACGGCTGACCCACGGCGCTTTGGTAGGTACGGACCGGGACCACCGTCCCGGAAGCGCCGGTGTCGGGGTTCACCCACGTCGAGGCCTGGTTGGTGCGGTTGTATTCCAGGGCGTTCTGGAGGGCATCCTGGGCAACGGCTGCGGAGTAACCAAACACGGCCCACACCAATACTCCGAGCATGAAGGCTATCCGTTTCATGGCTTCCCTCCCCCGGTTGATTCGTCTCGCCGAAAGTTTCGTCGGTCTCTCTTATACTTATATTATAGCAAAGACGATGGCTTCAAGACCGGAGCCTTTATGGGGGAGGGTAGAAAAGGCGACTCGCAATGCGTGACTGATTAAGACCAATGGATTCTGAACTCTGACCTTGGAC
>DASPGW010000082.1 GCA_035620395.1 Desulfuromonadales bacterium
CTCGGTAATATCCCCCAGGTGCTGATCCAGAAGCACGGCGAGGATTTTGCCGGTTTCGCTGAAGTAGTGGAGAAGGCCAGGGCGATCTCTCCCCATGTCATTGCCGCGACTCCCTTTGTGACCAAAGAGGCAATGCTGCTCTCCCGACAGAGCGTTGCGGCGGTCAATGTCAAAGGAGTCGAGCGGGGCAACAAGATCTTCCAGCAGGACTTCTTGTCCCTGAAGCAAGGCGATGTTCAAGACCTGCTCTTTGACGAATCGGAGAAACTGCCGGGGATCGTCATCGGCATTGATACCGCAACCTCCCTGGGTGTGGCGCTCGGCGAGGTGATCAACGTTATTCCTCCCGCATTTACCATTACCCCCTTCGGCATGATTCCTAAAATGAAGCCGTTTCGCGTGACGGCGATCATCAGCCAGCGTGGTGGTTTGCTCGACACCTACTATGCCTACATTTCCCTGCCGCAGGCCCAGCAGTTTCTGGGATCCGTAGACCAGGTGTCGGGTGTCGAGGTCGAAGTCGATTCCTTCGATCAGGCCACTCCGGTGGCCGCCAAGTTGCGCCAGACATTCACCTACCCCTTTGTCATCCGCTCATGGGAGGACCTGTTCGGTTCATTCCTGTCCGCTCTGCGCCTGGAGAAACTCGGTCTCTTCATCGTGCTCGGGATCATCGTGCTGGTAGCAGCTTTCAATATCGCCACTACGCTGATCATGGTGGTCATGGAGAAGCACCGGGATATTGCCATCCTGCGGGCCATCGGGGCGAATTCGCAGAGTATCATGAAGATCTTTGTTCTCGAGGGTTTCATTATCGGCACCTTGGGGACCGGGCTGGGCACGGCTTTGGGGTTGCTGATAGCGAAGAACGCCGACCCGGTTATCAAGGGGCTCGAGCGCTTGCTGGGCATAAAGATTTTCGATCAGGCGGTCTATGGAATGGAGCGGTTTCCTTCCGTGGTCAATACATCGGATGTGCTGGCGGTGATTGCGGTGGCGATGACTATTTCTCTGCTGGCCACGATCTATCCAGCCTGGCGGGCAGCCAGGATGGACCCGGCCGAAGCGTTGCGTTATGAATAAGATGCAAGGGGAGCCGATGATCGCGGTCAAGGGGCTGAGCAAGAGCTTCGGTACCGGCCGGGGGCGGGTCGATGTACTGCGCAGTATCGATCTCACCATCGACCGTGGCGAACGCGTTGCTGTGGTCGGCGCCTCCGGCGCCGGCAAGACAACACTGATGCACATTCTTGGCGGCCTCGACCATCCCACCGAGGGCGGCGTTCACTTTGAGGGGGATGATATCTTTGCCCTCAAGGGGCCTGCGCTCGATGCCTTCCGCAACCGCACGGTCGGTTTCGTTTTTCAGTTTCATCAGCTGCTGCCCGAGTTTACGGCACTGGAAAACGCCATGATGCCGGCTCTGGTTGCCCGCAAGAGGCAGCGGGAAGCGGCGGCGATGGCCAGGGAGTTGCTCAATGAAGTTGGGCTGGGCCACCGCTTGACCCATAAACCCGGCGAACTCTCCGGCGGGGAGCAACAACGGGTGGCCATTGCCCGGTCTTTGGTCATGTCGCCCAGGCTGTTGCTGGCTGATGAGCCGACCGGCAACCTTGACAGCCGGACTTCCGACGGCATTTATCGGTTGCTGCACCAATTGCATGAAACACGGGGGCTGACCCTGGTGATTGTCACGCACAGCGAAGTCCTGGCCAGTCGCCTCGACCGGGTCATCCACATGGAGGACGGTCGTATAAGGGACTAGTTTTTGGTTTACACCCCCCGGCGAATTCCCTATAATGCTTCGCTTTAATGGCTGTTTTGCAGGAGTTTGAATTGCATGCTTAATAGAATTTTCGCCTTACTGGCCCTGCTTGTGCTGCTGCCGGGAGCTGTGCTGGCACAAGCCATTCAGGTGGGCGAGGTGGCGATCGAGGGGAACCGGCGGGTGGAGTTGAGCGCGGTACGTTCTGTGCTGTCGGTCAAAGCCGGTCAGGAGGTGACGGCCGAGGAGATCGACCGGGACATCCGCGCCATCTACAAGCTGGGTCGTTTTGCCGATGTCTCCGCCGAAATCGAAGAGCGTGGCGGTGTGAAAGTCCTGGTGTACCGGTTGACCGAACGTCCGCTGGTGCGGGATGTCAAATATGCCGGCAACAAGGAATTCAGCACCGAGCGTCTGAGCGGGCTGGTCACGCTGAAAACCCCGGATATCTACGACCCTCGGAAAGTCGAAAAAAGCATTGCCGCGGTCAAGAAGGCCTATACCGAAGAGGGGTTCTACGCGGCAGAAGTCGTCTCGAAGGTCGATGTCAACGACGATTACGAGGCGACGGTCACGTTTGAGATCAAGGAAGGGGAAAAGGTCCTCATCCGGCAGGTCCGCTTCGAAGGGAACACCCTCTTTACCGACGCCCAGCTTAAAAAGGTGATGGAGACCAAGGAACGCTGGTTTCTCTCCTGGCTGACCGGCAGGGGGACGTACAAGGAAGAGGTGCTGCAGAACGACCTGGAGATCATTGCCGACCAATACTACAATAAGGGTTACATTCAGGTGAAGGTCCGGCAGCCGCTGATCACTCTTGCCGAGGACAAGAAGAACATGGACGTCCTCATCGAGATCCGGGAGGGGGAGCAGTTTCGGGTTGGTGAGCTGGATGTACAAGGTGACCTGCTCAAGAGCAAAGAAGAAATCCTGGCTCTGGCGAAGCTCAGACCGGGTGACGTATTCAGCCGGCAGCAGCTGCGCCAGGATGTCTTCGCTATCAATGACCTCTATGCCGATCAGGGTTATGCTTATGTCAATGTTTCGCCCCTAACCCAGCTCGATGTCGAACGTCGCGTGGTCGACCTTCTGTTCGAGATTGAGCAGGGAATCCAGGTGAACATCGAGAGAATTCAGATCGGCGGCAACACCAAGACGCGGGACAAGGTCATCCGCCGTGAGATGAAGCTGGTCGAAGGCGACCTGTACAGCTCCAGCAAAATGAAGGAGAGCCGCCGGCGGATCAACAACCTCGGCTTCTTCGAGGAGGTGGACGTCGCCACCAGCAAGGGTTCCGATGAAGCGCACATGAACGTCGATGTCGATGTCAAGGAGCGGCCGACCGGCACCTTCAGCCTCGGCTTCGGCTATTCGTCGGTGGACAAATTTATCGGCCAGGGTTCGGTCTCCCAGGAGAACTTTCTCGGCCGGGCGCTGAAGCTTAATCTGGCGGCCTCTCTGGGAGGGAAGAGCACGACTTACCAGTTTGGGCTGACCGAACCCTACTTCCTCGACAAAAACCTGACACTCGGGTTTGACCTATACAAGACCGAACGGGAATATGTGGATTTCAGCAAAAAAACCTTCGGCGGCGATCTGAAGCTCGGGTTCCCCTTGACCGAAAATACCAGGACCTTCTTTCTATACAAGTACGAAGAGAAGGAGATTTTAGACGTCGACCGGGATGCGTCTTCGTTGATCAGAGATCAGGCAGGGGAATCTACCCTGTCCTCGATTACCGGCACGGTGACCCGTAATACCACGGATTATTACCTCGATCCGACCAGCGGTACAGTTTCCCAACTCTCTGCTGAGTTTGCGGGGTTGGGCGGGACGGAAAAGTTTGGCAAATATACTGCCGATCAGCGTTTTTTCTTCCCCTACAAGTGGGGGACGGTATTCTCGCTACACGGCCAGATCGGCTATATCCACTCGGTCGACGGCGAAGATATCCCCATCGACGAGCGGTTTTATCTCGGCGGAATCAACACTATCCGCGGCTTCAAGTCGCGGCAGGTTGGTCCGCGTGTCCGGGTGGCCAGGCAGATTGTCGATTCTGCCGGCAACGTAACGACCACAGGCGACGATTTTGAATTCATTGGCGGCGATAAGCAAGCCTATTTCAATCTGGAGTACACGTTCCCTCTGCTCAAGGACATGGGTTTAAAGGGGGTGCTCTTCTTTGACACCGGAAATGCCTGGAGTGAGGACGAGAACTTCTTTTCCGAAATGCGCTACAGCGTCGGTGGCGGTATCCGCTGGTTCAGTCCCATGGGCCCGCTGCGCTTGGAGTGGGGTTATAACCTGAAGCCCAGGGAGGGCGAGGACCAATCAGAGTTCGAGTTCTCCATTGGCAGAGCTTTCTAAACAGACACCTAATAGACAAGGAGACGTTTGATGAAAAGATTGATCACAATGCTTCTGGTTTTTTCGCTGCTTGCTGCCGGTCCGGCCCTGGCTGCTGAAGCCAAGCTCGGTTATGTCGATCTGCAGAAGGCTCTGAATCTTTCCGAGTCGGGCAAAGCCGCCAAGGAGAAGATTCAGAAGAAAGTCAAGGAGCACGAGGGGACGATCGATGCCCGGCAGAAAGAGCTGAAAAAGCTCAAGGACGAACTGGAAAAGCAGGCGCTGCTGCTTTCCGACGAAGCCAGAGGCGCCAAGGAGCGGGATTACCAGCAGAAGCTGAAGGAATTCCAGCGCTACACCAAGGACATCCAGGAGGAGCTGCAACAGAGAGATGCAGATTTTACCCGGCAGATTCTCGAAGAGCTGTTCGCGGTGATCAAAGGGATCGGCGAGAAGGAAGGCTATACCATGATTTTCGAGCAGTCTGAAAGTTCCTTGCTCTATGCCGACGACAAGATCGACCTGACCGACAAGGTCATCAAGGCCTACGACGCCCAGGCCAAAAAAGGCAATGGCAAATAAGGAGGGGCGGGTGGCAACGCTCGGGGAGTTGGCCGAACTGGTAGGGGGGACCGTTGTCGGCGATGCGGATCTCAGCATACGGCGCGTTGCCTCGATTGCCGAGGCACAGACTGAGGAGATTACCTTCGTCGCCAATCCCAAATACCTGCCTTTATTGCAGGAGACGCGGGCGTCGGCGGTCATTGCTGCCCCGGGTGTCGAGGCCCCCCATCTCTCCGTGCTCGTCTGCCGCAACCCTTATCTGGCTTTTGCCAAGATCCTTACCTATCTGCAGGTTCAGCGCCCGTCCCCGCAGGGAGTGATGGCCGGCGCCTGGGTGCATCCGAGCGCCAGTCTCGGCGAAGGAATCACGGTTCATCCCGGCTGCGTCGTCGGCGAAAACGTCACCATCGGTACGGGGACGATTCTCTATCCCGGTGTTATCGTCTATGCCGATGTCGTGATTGGCGAGGATTGCACTCTGCACGCCGGAGTCATCGTGCGTGAAGGTTGCCGGATCGGCAACCGGGTCATTCTGCAGCCTTCGGCGGTGATCGGCGCCGATGGCTTCGGGTTCGCCCCGGACGGCGCCCGTTATTATAAAATTCCGCAGGTCGGCATCGTCGAGCTCGAAGACGACGTTGAAATCGGCGCCTGCTCCTGCGTCGACCGGGCCGCCCTTGGGGTCACCCGGATTCGGCGCGGGGTGAAAATCGACAATCTGGTTCAGATCGGACACAACGTTGTGGTTGGTGAGGACACCGTCATTGTTGCCCAGGTGGGTGTTGCCGGCAGCACCGAGATCGGCAGGCACTGCACCTTCGGTGGCCAGGCAGGAACGGCCGGCCATATCAAGATTGGCGACAATGTGATGGTTGGCGGCCAGAGCGGCGTGACCGGCAGCGTCGGCCCGAATCAGGTTCTCTCCGGCACTCCGGTGATGCCGCATAGGGAGTGGCTCAAGGCATCCATGAGTTTTGCCCGGCTCCCTGAGCTGCGCAAGGATGTCACCCGCATGAAACGCCAACTCGAAGAGCTTGAGATGCTGATCAAGGAGAGGTAGAAGGCATGGTTCTCAATACGCATGACATCATGAAAATGCTGCCCCACCGTTATCCCTTTCTCCTGGTTGACCGTATCGTCGAATTGGAGGAGGGCAAGCGGGTGGTGGGAATCAAAAACGTCACCATCAACGAGCCTTTTTTTCAGGGGCATTTCCCCGGGCACCCGATCATGCCGGGTGTGCTTATCATCGAAGCGATGGCCCAGGTCGGCGGCGTCTTCGCCATGCTTACCGACAAGATTAGCGATGATAAAGTGACCTACTTCGCCGGAATCGATAATGCCCGTTTCCGCAAGCCGGTTGTCCCTGGAGATGTGCTGCGCCTTGAGTTGGAACTGATAAACTGTCGCCGTGGCCTCTACTGTTTCCAGGGCAAGGCCTACGTCGGTGACACTCTCGTGGCCGAGGCCGAACTCAAAGCCACTTTCGCTTCCCGTTAGGATGCTCTCGCCCATGATCCATCCAACTGCCATAGTCCATCCCTCTGCCCGCATCGATGATGGTGTTCAAATTGCACCATTTGCTGTAATCGGGGAACATGTGGCCATCGCCGCGGGTACCACTGTCGGTCCGCACGCCGTGATCGAAGGGTGGACGGAAATAGGCCGCGACAACCAGATATTTCAGTTCGCCTCGGTCGGCGCCGCACCGCAGGACCTCAAGTTCCACGGTGAGAAAACCACCCTGCGTCTCGGCGATCGCAATATTGTCCGCGAATTCGTCACCCTGCACCGTGGTACCGAGAGCGGTGGGGGCGAGACGGTTATCGGCAACGACAACCTGTTTCTTGCCTATTCCCATGTCGCGCATGACTGTCACGTTGGCAGCAGGGTTATTCTTTCGAACGGCGCCAATCTGGCCGGACATGTTCAGGTGGATGACTTCGCCATTCTCAGCGGACTTTGTGCAGTCCACCAGTTCACCCGCATTGGCGCCCATGCCATGGTCGCCGGGGGAGCCATGGTCAACCAGGATGTCGCACCCTACACCATCGTTCAGGGGGACCGGGCTAAAACCGTGGGTATCAATCTCGTTGGCTTGCAGCGCCGCGGTTTTTCGGACGAAGCTGTTCGCACCATCAAGAAGGCCTACAAGCTGGTTTTCCGTTCCAGACTGCGGCTCGAGGATGCTCTCGATAAAATTGCCCAGGACCTTGGCGAAGGACCGGAACTCAATGTCTTTACCGACTTCATCCGGCAGAGTCAGCGGGGTATTGCTCGATGATGGAAGGAGCCTGAACAGATGAGCAGACTGCGTGCAGGGGTAATCGGGGTCGGTTATCTGGGCAGGTTTCATGCCCAGAAGTATGCGGCCCTGGAAAATGTGGACCTGGTCGGGATCGCCGATGTCAGCCGCGAACGAGCCGAAGAGGTCGCCGCCGAGGTCGGCACGACCGCCTTCACCGATTATCGCGAGCTGCTCGCTCAGGTCGATCTGGTTTCCATCGTTGTGCCGACCCAGCATCATTTTCCGGTGGCGAAGGAGTGTCTGGAGGCCGGCTGCCATATCCTGCTGGAGAAGCCGGTTACCCAGACGGTCGCCGAGGCCGACGAGTTGATCCGCATGGCTGCAGAACGCCACCTGATTTTTCAGGTCGGGCATCTGGAGCGCTTTAACCCGGCCATTCTGGCTCTTCGGGGGGTATTGAAGAACCCTCTCTTCATCGAATCGCACCGTCTTGCCCCCTTCAAGCCGCGTGGCACAGATGTCAACGTGGTTCTTGATCTCATGATTCATGATATCGACATCATTTTGAACATGGTGCCTTCGACGGTCAAAGTGGTCAATTCGGTCGGCGTTCCGGTTCTCTCGAACGAGGTCGACATCGCCAACGCCCGTCTGCAGTTCGAAAACGGCTGTGTTGCCAATGTCACCGCCAGCCGTGCCAG
>DASPGW010000083.1 GCA_035620395.1 Desulfuromonadales bacterium
TGGAGAGCGGGGTGGACGGGCTGCGCCTCAATCCCGGCAACATCGGCGTGCGCTGGAAAGTGGAGGAAGTGGTGCGGGCCTGCGCCGAGCGCCAGGTGCCGATCCGCATCGGCGTCAACGGCGGTTCGCTGGAGAAGGAGCTGCTCGAGAAATACGGCCACCCCACCGCCGAGGCGATGGTCGAGAGCGCCCTGGGGCACATCCGCCTCCTCGAGGACCTCGGCTACCGGGAGATCAAGGTCAGCCTCAAGGCCTCCGGCATCCGCCGCACCGTCGAGGCCTACCGGCTGCTGGCGCGCCAGGTCGACTATCCCCTGCACATCGGCATCACCGAGGCCGGCACCACCTGGAGCGGCACGGTGAAGAGCGCCGTCGGTCTCGGAACGCTTCTCTACGAGGGGCTCGGCGACACCCTGCGCGTCTCGCTCACCGGCGATCCGGTCGAGGAGGTCAGGGTCGGCTGGGAGATACTCAAGAGCTTGGAGCTGCGTGAGCACGGCCCGGTCTTCGTCTCCTGCCCCACCTGCGGCCGCTGCCAGATCGACCTGATCGGCGTTGCCGAGGAGGTGGAACAGCGTCTGCACGATCTGCCGAGGAAGATCACCGTGGCGGTCATGGGGTGCGTGGTCAACGGCCCCGGCGAAGCTCGCGAGGCGGACGTCGGCATCGCCGGCGGCAAGGGGCAGGGACTGCTCTTCCGCAAAGGGGAGGTGGTGCGCAAGGTGCCCCAGGAACAACTCGCCGATGCCCTGGTGGAAGAGGCGTGGAAGCTGGTGCGGGAGCTGGAAGCGTAGGCGTTCCCGCAGAGGGGGAGGGAGGGGATGGCCGTGAATGTCTGTACGATCAGGCTGACCATCGACAGTGACCTCGCCGAGGTGCGTCAGGTCCGCCGCGCCCTCTCGGTGCTGGTCGGCGAAGGTCCCCTGTCGCCCGAGGAGTGGTACCAGGTCAAGGTCTGCATCGCCGAGGCGGTCAATAACGCCATCATCCATGCCTACGGCCGGCAGGGCGGACACCCGGTAGAGGTGGAAGTCGAGCGACTGGCCGACCGGGTCGTCTGCCGCATCGCCGACTTCGGCAAGCCGATGCCGGCAGGGGTATTGCAGCAGAAGCCGCAGCTCGACTACTGCCCGAAGGATGTTGCGAGGCTGCCGGAAGGAGGGATGGGGCTCTACATCATGCACCAGGTCATGGACCGGGTGGAGTACGAATCGAAAAACGGCCGCAACGTCCTGATCCTGACCAGGCTCGCTCG
Source organism: Desulfuromonadales bacterium (assembly GCA_035620395.1). Classification (NCBI taxonomy): domain Bacteria; kingdom Pseudomonadati; phylum Thermodesulfobacteriota; class Desulfuromonadia; order Desulfuromonadales; species Desulfuromonadales bacterium. The sequence goes on from DASPGW010000083.1 coordinate 1,256, forward strand.
CAGAGACGAAGCCGGGCCGGAAGCCTGACGCCAGCAAATTCCCAGCCGGCGAAGGTGGCCGGGGGAGACACGTCGCTATCGTTCCACGCCCTTACCGGCCGGCACCGCGCGCTTGAACGCCCAGGCCTCGATCTTCTTGATCTGCTCGGCCATGGTCACCGAGAGCGGGACGGTGCGGCTGATCGCCTCCATCAGATCCTGCTGGATCATCTCCCGCCCCAGGGCGAGGGCCTCGAAGGCGGCGCTCGCCACCGCCTGCTCGATCTCGGCGCCGGAGAACCCCTTGGCAGAATGAGCGAGCATGGAAGGGGCGAAGGCGGCCGGGTCGAAGCCGCACTTCTGCAGGTGGATGCGGAAAATCTCCTCCCGTTCGCTGAGCCCCGGCAGGGCGACGTAGAAAATCTCGTCGAAGCGTCCTTTGCGCAGCACCTCGGCGGGAAGCATCTCGATGGCGTTGGCGGTGGCGGCGACGAAGACGGGGTTGCGCCGCTCCTGCATCCAGGTGAGGAAGTAGCCGAGTACCCGCGAAGCCGGCCCCCCCTCGGCCTTAAACCCCTGGTTGGAGATGCCGGACTCCATCTCGTCGATCCAGAGGACGCAGGGGGCGAGCGCCTCGGCGGTCTTGCAGGCCTTGCGCAGCGAGCTCTCGGGGGTGCCGAAAGTTCCCTCGTAGACCGTCGCCATGTCGAGGCGGATGAGGGGCAGCCGCCAGCGGGCGGCGATCGCCTTGACGAAGAGGCTCTTGCCGCAGCCGCTGATCCCCATCATCAGCACCCCGCGGGGCAGGTTGCGCCCTTCGGTGAAACCGGCGGCGCCGAAGGCCCTCTCCCGCTTCTCCATCCAGGCCTTGAGGTTCTCCATCCCCCCTACCTGCTCAGGCCGGATGTTGTTCTCGACGAATTCCATGATTCCGCTCTTGCGCAGGATCTGCTTCTTGTTCTGGTGCAGCGAGCCGACCACCTCCTCGAGTCCCGCGCCTCGGGTTACCCGGGCCAGGCGCAGGGCGCGTTCGATGTCGAGCAGGTCGAGCCCCTGGGCGGCGACGGTCAGGTGGGAGAGACTCTGCTCGTCGGGGAGCAGCTCGCGCAGGAAGTAGTCCTTTTCCTGTTTCGCCTCGAGCCAGGCGCGGATCTCTTCCCGGTCGGGCAGTCCGTGGTCGAGGAGCAGAAAATCCTCGCGCAGTGTCGGCGGGATATCCGGCTCGGCGCCGATGAAGACCAGGGTCTTGCCCGCCGGCCGGCGCACGGCGGCGAAATCCTTGAGGGTGCGCTGGATGAAGGGGCTGTCGAGCCAGAACCAGTGGAGATCCTTGAAGATGAAGATGCCGTGTCCCTCCTGCTCGACGGCCCAGCGCAGGGCGGTCAGCGGGTCTTCGGTCCCCTCCTGGCCGGGGAAGCCGCCGACGCAGCTCCACACGCGGGGGACCGGCATCCCCTTGATACCGTAGAGGGCCGCCCGGGTGATGAGGAATTCGGTGCGGCTCTCGTTGTCGGTGGTGATGTAGATCAGCGGCGTTCCGGCCGCCACCTGCCGGCTCAGGCTGGCCTGGTTCAGTTCTTCCTGCATGGGGACTCCTGCGGGCGGGATGTCCGGCGGAGAGTTCCGGCGGAGTGACGTATTATTAAACCATTTTGTCGACAGAAGTCCAATGTTTGCTTTGCCCGTGGGCGACAACTCCCCTTGCAATTCGGGTTGAAATACGCTAGTTTTCAGTCTCGTTTGCCGGCTGGCCCGCCCTAGTCGCCCAATCCCCTCTGTCGAGGTTCTTCCATGCGCTACTCGCACTATCTGCTGAACACCCTCAAGGAAACCCCCGCCGACGCTGAGGTGATCAGCCATCAGCTCATGATGCGCGCCGGCATGATCCGCAAGGTCGCCGCCGGCATCTACAACTACCTGCCACTCGGCCTGCGCTCGATCCGCAAGGTGGAGCGCATCGTCCGCGAGGAGATGGACCGCTCCGGAGCGATCGAACTGCTCATGCCGATGGTCGTTCCCGCCGAGCTCTGGCAGGAATCGGGGCGCTGGGAGCAGTACGGCAAGGAGTTGCTGCGCTTCAAGGATCGCAAGGAGGCCGACTTCTGCCTCGGGCCCACGCACGAGGAGGTGATCACCGACATCGTGCGTCGCGAGGTCAAGTCGTACCGCCAGGTTCCACTCAATCTCTACCAGATCCAGGGGAAGTTCCGCGACGAGATCCGGCCCCGTTTCGGCCTGATGCGCGGCCGCGAATTCATCATGAAGGACGCCTATTCCTTCGACCTCGACGAGGCCGGGGCGGACGTCGCCTACGACAAGATGTACCAGGCCTATCGGCGCATCTTCGAGCGCTGTGGTCTCAGGTTCCGGGCGGTAGAGGCCGACACCGGCAATATCGGTGGTACCGCCTCTCACGAGTTCATGGTGCTCGCCGCCTCCGGCGAGGATGCCATCGTCTCCTGTGACAGCTGCCAGTATGCCGCCAACGTCGAGAAGGCCGAGCTGCGCGATCCCGGTCAGGCGGCCCCGGCGCCGGCGCAGCCGCTGCAGAGGGTTCTCACCCCGGCGCGTAAGAGCATCGAGGATGTCGCCCTCTTTCTCGAGACGGCTACCGAACGGCTGGTCAAGACCCTCATCCTGCAGACCGATACGGGCGAGACGGTGGCCGTGCTGCTGCGCGGCGACCGCGAGCTCAACGATATCAAGCTGACCCGCCTGCTGGGGTGCAACTGGGTGGAACTCGCCCCCGAAGAAGTGGTGCTGCGGGTAACCGGCGCACCCTCCGGCTTTGCCGGACCGGTGGGGCTGCAACTGCGCCTCCTGGCCGATTTCGAGGTGCGCGGGATGGCCGATTTCATTGTCGGGGCCAACGAGAAGGATGCCCATCTGACGGGTGCCAACCTCGGTCGCGACTTCAGCGTCGAGACCTTCGCCGACCTGCGCCAGGCAGTGGCCGGCGACGGCTGTCCCCGCTGCGCCGGCAAACTGGAGAGCTGGCGGGGCATCGAGGTCGGGCACGTCTTCAAGCTGGGGACCAAATACTCGGCGGCCCTCGGCGCCACCGTTCTCGACGAGAAGGGGGAGGAGCGCACCCTCTTCATGGGCTGTTACGGCATCGGCGTCGGGCGTACGGTGGCCGCGGCCATCGAGCAGAACAACGACGCCAACGGCATCATCTGGCCGATGCCGATCGCCCCCTTCCAGGTCATCGTCACCATGGTCAACCCCAAGGAAGACGAGGTCCGCCTGGCCGCCGAAAAGCTCTACGAAGAGCTCCTGGCGCTGGGTGTCGAGGCGCTGCTCGACGACCGCGACGAGCGACCGGGAAGCAAGTTCAAGGACGCCGACCTGATCGGCATCCCCCTGCGGGTGACCGTCGGCGCCCGCGGCCTCAAGGAGGGAGCGCTGGAGTTGCAGGAGCGCCGCAGCGGCGAGCGGACCATGCTCCCCGTTGCCGAAACCGCCCGGCTGCTGGCCGAACGGGTAAGACAGGCGCTCGAAAACTGAGGCCTCGTGACCGGGAACCAGGGACGGCTTTTTACAGTCAGGGATTTAAATGCCCCCATTGACTATTGACGGCAGCGGCCGGATCGTTCTTCCCGCCGCGGCGGCCCGTGAGATCGGCTCGCGTTCCGTTGAGCTCTCCTCTCATTCCGCCCGGCACCTGCTCTTCACCGCTTACGGGGAGGCGGAGTCGGTCGTTCTCGCCGGTCTGCTTGGCGAGATCGGGGCGGCCGACCTGATCTCCTTCCTCAATATGTTCCGCAAGTCGGGCATCCTGCGCGTCGCCCTTGCCGGCGGCAGCAAGGAACTCTATTTCCAGAACGGCGAAGTCGTGTTTGCCGCCAGTACCTTTCCCGAAGAGGATATCGGCGAAGTCCTCTTCACCCTCGGCAAGGTTGACCGGGAGACGCTGCTGAAGGCCCGCCAGGTCACCACCGGGCGGACCACGGTCGGCAAGATTCTGGTCGACCAGGGGGTGGTGGCGTCCAAGGACCTCTGGCAGGCGACCCGTCATCAGGTGGAATCCATCGTCTATCACCTGTTCACTTTTCCTCGGGGCAGCTTCTCTTTTATCGCCAAGGCGCTGGAAAAAGAGGAGATCCTGCGCCTGTCGATGAGCACCCAGAACCTCATCATGGAGGGGCTGAGGCGGGTGGATGAGCGCGCTCTCTACATGCGCCGCATCCGCTCCCTTGACGCCGTCGCGCTGCCCGCCAATCCGCCGGCAGAGGGGACGACCCCGGCGGAACAGCGCCTGCTGGCGCTCGTTCTCGCCGGCGCCCGCGACGTTCGTCACCTCCTGCGCAAAAGCGGCATGGGAGAGTTCGACGCCTTGCGGCTGCTCTACCATCTGGTGGAGAGGGGGGCGGTGCGTCTGGAAGAGATGACGACTGTACCCGTGGCGGGGGAACTCGGCGAGATTCTCGCCATCTTCAACGGCGCCCTGACGGTCCTTTACCGGCGCATTACCGAGAGGAACCCCGGCTTTCCTCAAGAGGTCCGGCTGTTTCTGCGGGATCTGCCGCAACCCTTCTGCTTCGTCTTCAGCGATGTGAGGCTGCAGGCGGACGGCGCAGTGGACGGTGGCAGGTTGCTGGCCAATCTGGCCGGACTTGAGGAGGAGGACATGAAACGGCTGCTGGCAGATTCACTGAACGAGCTGCTCTACATGGAATGTCTCGCCGCCCGTCGTGAGCTGGGCGCTACCGATTCGGCCGAATTGATCCAGCGGGTGCAGGAGATCTCCCGCCGGGTGAAGACTCTCATCGGGAGGAAGCAATGAAGAACGAAGCCAGGCAAAGGCTGATTTTTGCCCTTGATGTCGACGCGTTCGCAGAAGCGGAGAAGTGGGTCAGGCAGCTGCACGGGCAGGTCGGGGTCTTCAAAGTCGGTAAACAACTCTTCACCCGCTGCGGGCCCGAGGTGGTGCAGATGGTACGGGCCGAGGGGGGGGAGGTTTTTCTCGACCTGAAATATCACGACATCCCCAATACCGTCGCCATGGCCGGAGTAGAGGCGTGCCGGCTGGGGGTGCGGATGTTCAATGTTCATGCCCTGGGCGGTCGGGAGATGATGGCGAGGACCGTGGCCGAGGTCGATGCCCGCTACCCGCGCGGCAGCAAGGAGCGGCCGCTGCTGCTGGCGGTGACCATCCTGACATCGAGCAGCGAGGAGACCCTGCGCGAGGTGGGGATCGAGCGGCCGGTGCGCGAGATGGTCCCCCGCCTCGCCCGTCTGGCCCAGGAAGCCGGGATGGACGGCGTGGTGGCTTCGCCGCAGGAGGTCGACCTGATCCGCGCGGCTTGCGGCGCCGACTTCGCCATCGTCACGCCCGGGGTGCGGCCGGCGAGTGCCGCCCTCGACGACCAGAAACGGGTGATGACGCCCGGCGAGGCGATCGCCGCTGGCGCCGACTACCTGGTAATCGGCCGGCCGATCTCGGCGGCGGCCGACCCGGTAGAGGCTGCCGAACGAATTCTCGACGAAATGGCCCTGGCCCTGGGACGCCCCTAGCGTGGCGGTCGACCTGGTTTACGGCATCAACCCGGTGCGCGAAGCGCTGCGCGGTGAGCGACGCCGGCCATTGGAGCTTCTGGCCGAACGCGACAGCCATCCCCCGCGCCTCGAGGCGCTGCTGCGGGAGGCGGTAGCGGCGGGGGTGCCGGTGCAGCGGCGGCAACGGCAGGAACTCGATCGCCTGGCGGGACATTCCCATCACCAGGGGGTGGTGCTGCGGGTAGAGCCGTTCGCCTACGCGGAGTCGGAAGAACTGCTGGAGCGCTGGCGCATTTCGGGTCAAAAAGCATTTTTCCTGCTGCTGGACGGCATTACCGATCCCCACAACCTGGGGGCGATCCTGCGCAGCGCCGACGCCGCCGGCTGCCATGGCGTCTTCGTGCCGAAGGACCGCTCCTGCCCGGTCACGGCGGTGGTTGAAAAGACGGCGGCCGGTGCGCTGGCGCACCTGCCGCTGTGCCAGGTGACCAATCTGGCCCGTACCCTCGAGGAGTTAAAGCAAGAGGGGGTGTGGGTATACGGGCTGGCGGGCGAAGAGTCGGCCGAGGTGCTTTACCGTACGGACCTGGCCGGCAACCTGGCGCTGGTGGTCGGCAGCGAGGGGGCGGGGCTGCGGCCCAACGTGCGCCGGCACTGCGACGGACTGCTGGCCATCCCCATGGGCGGCGGCGTCGCCTCGCTCAACGCTTCGGTGGCTGCCGCCGTCGCCCTGTTCGAGGTCGTGCGGCAGCGCCGGCGAGATGAAGAACGGTAAATCTTTTTTGGGTATTTTTTGATTTGCAGGTTGACAATTCCGTGGAAATCGACTATAAGCTCTACTTCGTCGCGGGGCAGAGGGGAGCCTGAGAAAAATTCCCTTGCATTCGACCGGATGCTGATGTATATATCCCCCCCTGTGCTGGCGTAGCTCAATAGGTAGAGCAGCTGACTTGTAATCAGCAGGTTGCGGGTTCAATTCCTGTCGCCAGCTCCAATGAGCTACCGGGCGGTATGCCCTGAAAAGTAGACGAGACGCTTCCCCTGGAGGGGTTCCCGAGCGGCCAAAGGGAGCAGACTGTAAATCTGCCGTCGTAGACTTCGGAGGTTCGAATCCTCCCCCCTCCACCAAACAAGCAATACTTGCCGGACGAGATCCGGTCGGCGAATCCCAGGAGGCCCTAGGCCGAGCGCACTGGGACGGCGGTCGAAGTCGAGTCCACAAAGCTACGCATAGGTCGACTTAGGTTTTGGGCGGGAGTAGCTCAGTTGGCTAGAGCATCAGCCTTCCAAGCTGAGGGTCGCGGGTTCGAGTCCCGTTTCCCGCTCCAAAATTCAAAAATGTATTCTCTCCGCAGCTTGACAGTGAGATAAGCCCACATAGCTCAGTAGGTAGAGCACTTCCTTGGTAAGGAAGAGGTCACCGGTTCGAATCCGGTTGTGGGCTCCATTCGCTGCATGGGGGGATTTTTCTGTCTGGCAAAATCTGGCTCCTGCCTTGCGGTTGGTGGCCGTAATCTTGGAAAAAAGCGTTCATTTACGAGAACAGGGAGGTTGACATCATGGGTAAAGCTAAATTCGAAAGAACCAAGCCTCACGTCAATATCGGGACGATCGGTCACGTCGACCACGGCAAGACCACGCTGACCGCCGCCATTACCAAGGTCATGGCGTCCAAGGGTCTGGCCCAGTTCAAGGCCTT
>DASPGW010000084.1 GCA_035620395.1 Desulfuromonadales bacterium
CACAAAACAGTGGATTAGCCGGCCGGTGCAAGGGGACCGGAACTCGTTCCGACCACTCTCGGATCCGACTGCAAATCACCTCTCTCCTCGGCGCCAGGAAGTTTGTGCACGGGAATTGCACGCGTATACAGAACCCCCGCCAGTCGAAGTGCCCGATGAGGCTCGCGCCTGAACCTCGGCTGCTGCAGCCAGGGTGGCGTCCCATCGGCAATTCATGGTATTTAGTAAACATTGTTCCGTGCCGCCCGGCATGAACGCCGGACCAGCGGCCGGCACCCATAAGGAAACGCCGTGAATATCAGCAAATTCGTAACCCCCGAAATCATCTTCGGCCGCGGCTCCCTGAGCCAGATCGGCGAAAGCGCCGCCCGTATCGGCGCCTCAAAGGTTTTTCTCGTCAGCGACGAAGGCGTCATCAAGGCCGGCTGGGCCGACAAGGCCCGGCAGTACCTGCACGCTGCCGGCCTGGAGACTGAGGTCTTTTCCTCGCTGACCACCAATCCCAAGGATTTCGAGGTCAGCGAGGGGGCGCAGCGCTACCTGGCCTCGGGGTGCGACGCCCTCGTCGCCGTCGGCGGCGGCAGCCCGACCGACGTCGCCAAGGCCATCGCCATTCTGGCCAGCAACGGCGGCCAGCTCCAGGACTACGAGGGGATCAACAAGATCGTCCACCCCCTGCCGCCGATGGTGATCGTCCCCAGCACCGCCGGGGCCGGCTCCGAGGTCAGTCAGTTCACGATCATCGTCGACACCGTGCGCAAGCTGAAGATGTCCATCATCTCCAAATCACTGATCCCGGATATCGCCATCGTCGACCCTGAACTCCTTCAGACCAAGGACAGCCTGCTGGCCGCCGCCACGGGTCTTGACGCTCTGACACACGGCATCGAATCGTACGTCTCGCTGGCCGCCACGCCGCTGACCGACATTCACGCCCTGAAAGCGATCCAGCTGATTTCCCGCTACCTGCGCCGGGCGGTGGCAGACCGGCAGGACATGGAGGCGAACACCAACATGGCGATGGCCAGCCTCACCGCCGGCATGGCTTTTTCCAACGCCATCCTCGGGGCCACCCATGCCATGACCCATCAGGTCGACGGGCTGATCGACCAGCATCACGGGGAAACCAATGCCTCGATCCTCCCCCACGTCATGGAGTTCAACCTGGCCTCCGCCCCTGAACGGTTCCGCGAGATTGCCATCGCCCTGGGCGAAGAAGTGGCCGGCCTCGACACCCTCGCCGCCGCCGCCCTCTCGATCAGGGCGGTAAAGGGGTTGATCCGGGATATCGGCCTGGCCAAGGGTCTGGCGCAGATCGGCCTGCAGGAGGAATTCATCCCCCTGCTGAGCCGCAATGCCCTGAAGGACGCCTGCCTGGTGACCAATCCGCGCCGCGCGACCTTCGAGGACATCGTGGCCATTTTTCATAAGTCCATGTAAGGACAGACGAAAGGCACGAGGCCCGAGGCAGGGTTTGAACCTGCATTTTGAATGAAGGCAGTTGGTTAGCTTATGCGATTTAACTTGTTGGTTTTCAAGGTGAAATAGTGACAAACAGGGAAAAGCTTCTTGAACAGCTGACCGGGGTAGACTCCTCCAAGCTCAACTACTATGTCGAGCTGAAAAAGCGAAATCAGGAAGTTCTCAAACAGAACAGCCGCCTGGAAATCCTGCATCAGCTGGCCCATGACATCAACATCGACATGTCGGTGGCCGACATCATCGAGCGGGCCTTTTCCAAGCTGCCCCAGACCCTTCCCTGCGACTTCCTCGGTCTGATCACCGTGAAGGGAGGAGAGTTGGCGCTCAAGGCGATGATGCCGCGGGATTACTGCCGGATCGACGATTTTCCTGCCCACTCTCCTTCCCTCAACGTCATCCGGCAAAAGCAAGGCGGCATCTTCAACCTGCCGCAGGAAGAGCTCAGCCACGTCCGTTATAACCCCCGCTACCCCGGTCCGCTCAGGGCTCTGATGGTCACCCCGATGTTCCGGCGGGACGAGGTGATCGGCGCCCTGATTGTCGGCAGCATCAGCGATGGTGCCTATACGACAGCAGATCTCAGCTTCGTCCAGCACCTGGCCGACCAACTGTCGATCAGTATCCAGAACGCCCGTCTCTACAAGCAGGTTTCCCGGGCCAAAAAAGAGTGGGAAGAGACCTTCAAGGCGGTCACCGACCCTATTTTCCTGATCGACACCGATTACAACGTGCTCCTCCATAACGACCGGCTGCCGCCGGAAATGCTCGCCTCATGGAACCAGGCCCTGAGCAGCAAATGCTTCACCAAGCTCCATGGTCGCAGCCAACCCTGCGTCAACTGCCCGATCAATGAGATCAGGCAGACCGGCAAACCGGTATTCCAGCGCTGGCAGACCGATGCGGGGATCCTGCTGGACCTCGCCTACTATCCGGTCCTGAACGAAGAGAAGCAGCTGGCGGCCATAACCATCATCCTCAAGGATGTCACCCAGAAGACCAAGATGGAGGCGCAGCTGGTGCACTCGGCCAAGCTCGCCGCCCTCGGCGAGATGGCTGCGGGCGTGGCCCACGAGTTGAACAGCCCGATGACGGTGATCATCGGCACCGCTCAGATGCTGGCCCGGGAACTTGCCCGGGAGGCCCAGGACGAAAAGGCCGAAGCACTCGAGGACATCATCAATTGCGGGCTGCGCTGCAAGCGGATCATCCAGAATCTGCTGACTTTTTCCCGGCAGGATCAGCTGCCGGCGACGGAGATCGATCTCAATGCCGAGGTGGAGCGGGTTCTTTCCCTGATCCGCTACCAGATCAATCGCAGTCAGATCCGGATCGTCGCAGCGCTCGACCCCGACCTGCCGAAGCTGACCGCCAACGGCCCGCAGATTCAGCAGGTGCTCACCAACTTCCTGATAAACGCCCGGGACGCCCTGGACGAAGTGCAACGCCAGGAAAAAATCATCGAGGTGAGCACGACTCTGCGTAAGCAGGGCAAGAAGCAGTGGGTCATACTCAGCGTTCGGGACAATGGAACGGGGATCGACGCGGAGCGGCTGCCGAAGATTTTTGCCCCCTTCTACACCAGCAAGGAGGCCACCAAGGGGACTGGCCTCGGTCTTTCGGTGAGCCTGGGGATCGCCGAATCGCACAATGGCACCATCGAAGTCGACAGCGTGCCGGGCGAAGGGAGCACCTTTTCCATGCTCCTCCCCCTCGAGCAGGAATGAACCATAAAGAAATAAAGAATAAAGGCGGTGAAAGCGTGGCTCAGATCCAGGTACTGATCATCGACGACGAAGCGGATGTCTGCACTTTTTTCCGCCGGCTGCTGACGCGCCGGGGCTACACCGTAGTCACTGCGGTCAACCAGGCGGAAGCGACCCGGGCTCTGGAGGAAAAACAATATAACGTCGCCCTGGTCGACCTGAAGCTCCCCGATACCGACGGCCTGACCCTCCTGAAGATGATCAAGGCCCGGCAGCCTGCTTGCGAGGTCATCATCATGACCGGCTACAGCACGGTGAAAACGGCGGTCACGGCGATCCAGCTCGGCGCCTACGAGTATCTCGAAAAACCCTTCGACGAAATCGATGCCATCGAAGCCCTGGTTGAAAGAGCCGCCAGCAGCGCGCAGAGACCTGTTGCCGAGGATGAGTGGGGCGGGGTGGCACGGGAGGTCGGTTTTCAGGTGGGGACCTCGGACGCCATGCGCCGCCTGGTCTCCCTTGCCTTCAAGATCGCCAGAAAGAACATCAACGTCCTGATCCAGGGAAGGACCGGAACCGGCAAGGAAGTTCTCGCCCGCTTCATCCACGCCGCCTCGAACCGGGCCGACCAGACCTTCATCCCGGTCAACTGCGGCGCCCTGCCGGAAAACCTGCTGGAGAGCGAACTCTTTGGCCACGAGCGGGGGGCGTTCACCGGTGCCAGCCAGACCCGGCGGGGGATCTTCGAACTGGCCAATCGGGGCACCCTCTTTCTCGACGAGATCGGCGATGCCAGTCCGCTGATCCAGGTCAAGCTGCTGCGCGTGCTGGAAACTGGAGAATTCATGCGCGTCGGCGGCGAGAAGCCGATCACCACCGATGTCCGGATCATAGCTGCCACCAACGTCGACCTCGAAGAGGCGATCCGGGAGAAAACCTTTCGCGAAGACCTCTACTACCGCCTCAACGTGGTCCAGCTCGAAATTCCGGCCCTGCGGGATCGCGCCGAGGACATTCCGCTGCTGGCAGAGCATTACGTCGAACAGCTCAATCCCGAACTGCGGCTGGCACCGGGGACTCTGCGCCTGCTGCAGGACTACCACTGGCCGGGGAATATCCGGGAACTGGTCAACGTCATCCGGCGGGCGGTCGTGCTCTGCTCCGGCGAAACCATCCTCCCCAATCATCTCGGCAATGCCATCCTCTCGGCCAACCCGTCAGCGACCAGCCTTTCAGCCTCCCAGCCGGCCGGCCTGGCGACTCTCCCCGCGGAGCGCTCCGTTTCCCTGGACAGTTTCTGGGAGCACTACGGCAAGGAAGAGGTCCTCGAGAAGATGAGCGCCGGTGAGCTGAACCAGATGCTCCACTCCCTCCATGGCCTGGAAAACGGCCTGCTGGCGGTCATGCGCAAGCGGGGGATCTGTCCCCCCTCCGCTTGCCAGGGGCTCAAGGACACGGAGGTGGAAATGATCAGAAAAGCCCTCGAACAGCACCGCTGGAACATCACCGAAGCCGCGAAAGCCCTGGGGATTGCCCGCAATACCCTGCACCGCAAAATCAAGGGTTTCGATTTGCGCCATGGCTGAAGAGCCTCGGCAGCTGCGCCTTTAATTCCTTGCCACCGATCCCTGCCCGAAAGGAGTCCCGGCCATGGCGGAGAATGCGTCCAACCCGAAAAATGCAGTGATCTGCCCGCACTGCCGCCAGATAGTGACCCCTTATCGCAATCCGACCCCGACCGTCGACATCATCATCCGCATCGGCGGCCAGGTGGTCCTGATCGAGCGGAAAAACGCCCCCCTGGGATGGGCTCTCCCCGGCGGGTTCGTCGACTACGGTGAATCACTCGAGCAGGCGGCCGCACGGGAAGCGGCCGAGGAGACCGGGCTGGAGCTGGCCGAGCTGCGCCAGTTCCGCGCGTACTCGGCCCCCGACCGTGACCCGCGCCAGCACAACATCTCCTTCGTCTTCATCGCCCAGGGGCGCGGGCAGCTGCACGCCGGCGACGACGCCGCCGGTGTGGCCCTCTTCCCTCTCGATGCTCTTCCCACGCCCCTCTGCTTCGACCACGGCCAGATCCTGGCGGACTATAAAAGAGCGCTGACAGCCAACACGGGTCAGTTATGAGCAACCTGCACTCTGACCGCCGGAGAAAGCAGACCGTGTCCAGTCTGCCCTCCCCCACACACGAAAGCCCCGTGCCATAACGCACGGGGCTTTTCACTTTCTGTCTGCCAGGGTGGCCTGTAAAAATCGACCGTTCCCGAAGAATACCCCTCATCAGGGCATGTAGCAGGTGATTTCCCGGCGACCTGCCAGAAGCTGCAGCCCGATCATCGAGGGCCGGTCGCACGAGTAGCACCGCCACGCTTCGAGGAGCTGCGCCGCGTGCTCCCCGCAGCCGGGGGTAAGGTAAAGATCCATGCTGCCGTCCTGCCGTCCCTGCTGAAAAAGAGCCATCGTGCGGGGTCCGCTGGCCATGGCGAAGGCCGCGGCAAAAGCCTCCCGGCGCTGGAGCATCTCGCCCGCGGCCACCTGTGCGCGACTCAGCGTCAGTCGATACCAGCTCATCTCGTCAGGCCGTCGCCAGCAGCCAGTGAAAGACGCCGGGAACCAGCATGAACAGCATCAGGACCAGAGTTCCCAGCAGCATCCCCCCCCAGGCCGAGCGCGTACAGGCGGCGGTCGAAACTCCGGACGCCAGCGCAGCCGGCTTGAACAGGCGAAAAACCAGGCCCAGGTAATAGATGACGCCGAGATAGCTGCCCGCAAAGGCCAGAACGGCGGGAATCAGATGGCCGGAGGCGATGACCGTTTTGAAGATGAAAAGCTTGGCGAGAAAGCCCGGCAGGGGCGGAATACCCGCCAGCGACAGGACGGCAAGAGCGAGCAGAAGAGCCGGTACGGGACGCGAAACGAAGGCGCCGTCCAGCGATTCCAGCCCGTCCCCCTCCCCGCCGGCCAGCAGCCGGAAACAGGTACAGCCGACGATGGTGGTGACCGCATAGACCGCCACGTAGTAGAGCAGCGCTTCCACCCGCCCGCCGGTGCTGTCGGTCAGGGCGAAGATCATGTAACCGGCATGAGCGATGGACGAATAGGCGAGCAGCCGTTTGAAACCGGCCTGGCGGATGGCGGTGACATTGCCGTAATAGATGGAGAGGACCGAAAGGACGGTGATGGCAGCGACCGTTTCGGCATTCAGCGGCAGGGCGGAGAAAATCCGCACCAGAGCCAGGACCACCGTCCCCTTGATGACCGAGGCCATGAAAGCGGTCACCGGCAATCTGGCGCCGGCGTAGGCGTCGGGAGCCCAGCCGTGGAAAGGGAAAACCGCCGCCTTGAGAAAAAATCCACTCAGGATGAGGGCGCTGGCGGCGAGAATCAGCGGACCGCCGGCGGCGACGGCGGTGGTGAACGAACCGATGGCGAGCGTCCCCGTGCAGCCGTAGGCGAGCGACAGGCCGAAGAGCATCAGGGCGCTCGCCACCGCGGAGAGGAGCAGGTACTTGAAAGCCCCTTCGCAGGCGCTGGAGGCGCCGCAGCCGTGCACCATCAGGGCGAAGGCCGGCAGCGATAGCATTTCGACCCCCATGAACAGGGAGATGAAACCGGCACTGTCCATGATCAGCAGGGCGCCCAGCAGGGAGGCGCAAAGGAGCATCCAGAATTTGCAGGTGCCGGCGGTCGCCAGGCAGCAGACGCCAAGCAGGAGTCCACAACCGAGAATCACCAGCCGGGCGAGAACGGCAAACCGGTCGATCTCGATCTCTCCCGGCACCACCGAGGCTGTGTACCCCTGGCCGAGCTGCAGCAGCAGGACGCCGCAGCCGGCGGCCACCGCCAGGATGAAGAGAAGACTGGCCAGCCGCCGATCCGCCCGGAATATTTCCAGCAGCATCAGCGCCAGCAGCAGGCCGAGCAGCAGATGTTCCGGCAGCAGGCCGTAGAGAAGGTCAGTGGCCATGGTTCCCCCGGTTGGTTTGAGTGATGAGGGCTGGTGCCGCTGGCGGGCTGGGGGCTTCCGCCGCCCGGACGGCCAGAGCGGTGACGGCGCCCTGCGCCTTGCCCATGAAGGATGACGGCCAGATGCCGACCCAGAAAATCAGCATCAGCAGCGGCACGAAAGCCAGCGTCTCCCGCAGACCCAGGTCCCGGCAGCTCGTCTCGCCGCACGCCCTGCCGAACAGGATGGTACGGGCAAAGCGGAGCATGTAGCCGGCGCCGAGCACCATCCCGGCAGAGGCGAGCAGGACGGCGGCCAGGGGGAGCGCGCCGGCATCCGCCCGCCACGCCTCCAGCCCCTGCTGAAAGGCGCCGAACAGGATCAGGAACTCGGCGGTGAAACCGCTGGTGAGCGGCAGCGCAATCGAGGTCAGGATGAAGAGCATCAGCACCACCGCCAGTCGCGGCGCCGAACTGGCAAGCGCCGTCACCTGCCGCCAGGACTCCCCCAGCCGCTCTTCCAGCAGGCCGAGCAGCAGGAAAAGTCCGGCCACGGCCATCCCATGGCTGAGCATCTGGAACAGGGCGCCGTGCAGGGCGGTCTCCTGAAAACTGAAGATGCCCAGCACGATATAGCCCATGTGGCTGAGCGACGAGTAGGCCACCAGTTTCTTGAAATCCTCCTGGCGCAGCGCCAGGACTGCGCCGTAGAGGATGCTGACGACCGCCAGCAGAAGCATCCAGGGGGCAAGGGCGACGGTGGCCTGCGGGCAGAGGGGGATGGCCAGCTTGAGCAGGCCGAAGGCCCCCATTTTCGACAGGGCGCCGGCCATCAACGCCGTGCCGGCCGGCGGCGCCTCGGCATAGGCGAGCGGCAGCCAGGAATGAAACGGAAAGAGCGGGCACTTGATGGCGCAGGCGAGAACGACGGCGACGAAAACGAAGAGCTGGGTTCCCCAGTCGAGGTGCAGCCGCAGGAGAGTGTCGAACTCGAAAGACCAGCTGCCCGTCTGCTGCAGACACTCCGCCCCGAGCAGGATCACCGCGGCCAGCAGCAGGACGCTGCCGGCCAGGGTGTAGAGGAAAAAGGTCTGGGCGGCCTGCCGGCTTTGCGTTCCGCCGAAAACCAGGATCAGGATGAACATCGGGATGAGGACCGCTTCCCAGCAGATGAAGAAGAGCATGAGATTCTGCGCGAGGAAAGTTCCCAAAAGTCCGCTTTGCAGCAGAAGAATCAGTACCAGGAACAGTCGTCTCCGCGCCTGCGGCGTCCGCCAGCAGCAGCCGAGAACGACGGGAAAGAGGATGCCGGTGAGCAGGAGCAGATAGGCGTTCAGACCGTCGACCGCCAGGTGAAAGTTAACCCCCAGGGAGGGTATCCAGGGAAGGTTGAGGTCGAGCCGCCGGGAGGCGACCGTCCCGTCGCCGGCCAGAAACAGTCCGGTCGCCAGGACGAGGACCCCCAGCATGAGCAGCAGTGCCGAAAGGCGCGGCAGGCCGGAATCGCACTTCGGCAGGACGGCGACGCCGAGCGCGCCGAGGGCGGGCAGGATGCACAGCAGAAGGAGGATCGCGCCGTCAGGCATGGGCCACCCCCCACCAGAGAATCACCGCCAGCCCGGCGAAGGCATAGAGGGCATACGCCTTGACGTTGCCCGATTGCAGACGGGAGAAGAGCCTGGCGGCACCCTGTACCCCGCCGGCCGGCTTGGCCAGCATGCCGTCGTTCAGAGCCGCCTCCACCCTGCGGTCAAGAACCGACTCGGACAGCCAGTCCAGCGGACGGACGAGCACGCCCCGGTAAACGGCATCGAAGAAATATCCCCGGCTGACGAGCGCATGGGCGTAACCGGCCCGCTCCCTGGCTTTCAGAGCCCAGTCCCGGCGGCGGTGGAAGAAGAGCCAGGCGAGGAAGATCCCCAGCAGGGCCGCCAGCACCGAAACCCCCATGAGCACCAACTCGGCATGGTGATCCGCCACGGCGCCCGCCCCTTCCAGGTTCGGCACCGAGGCGAGGAACTCGTAGAAGGGGGCGGAGACGCCGAGAAGCTCCCGCCAGAAGCCGGGCATCCCGATGAGACCGGCCGCCAGCGAGCCGAAGGCGAGCGCCGCCAGGACGAACGACATGCTCGGCGGCGGCCCATGAATCCCTTCCCGGACTTTTTCCGGAACGTGGCAGGGACCGAAAAAAGTGAGGAAGATGGCCCGGAACATATAAAAGGCGGTCATGCAGGTGGTGACCGAGCCGACCAGCCAGAGGGCGGGAGAGCCGCCGGGGGCGGACCAGGCGCTCCAGAGGATCTCGTCCTTGGAGAAGAAGCCGGCGAAGGGCGGGATGCCGCACAAGGCCAGGCTGGCCAGCAGGAAGGTGGCGAAGGTGAACGGCATCTTTTTCGCCAGGGCGCCCATGCGGCGCATATCCTCCTCACCGTGCAGGGCATGGATGACCGCCCCGGCGCCGAGGAACAGGCAGGCCTTGAAGAAGGCGTGGGTAAACAGATGGAAGAAGGCGACCTGAAATGCCCCCAGGCCGCAGGCCATGAACATGAAGCCGATCTGGCTCATAGTGGAGTAGGCCAGCACCTTTTTCAGGTTGAACTGGGTAAGCCCCATCGTGGCCCCGGCAAAGGCGGTCAAGGCGCCCCCCCAGGCGACAACGGCCATGGCGTCCGGAGCCTGCAAAAAGACGCCGCTGAGCCGGGAGAGGAGATAGACGCCGGCCGTCACCATGGTGGCGGCATGAATCAGGGCGGAGACCGGCGTCGGCCCGGCCATGGCGTCGGGGAGCCAGACGTGCAGCGGCATCTGGGCGGATTTGCCGCAGGCCCCGATAAGCAGAAGGATGGCGATGGCGTTCATGAGCGGCGGCGACGGCTGGCCGCCTGCGACGGCGGCGTTGATCCCCTGGAAGTCGAGGGTCCCGCAGACGAAGAAGAGCAGGAAGGCGGCCAGGATGAAGGCGGTGTCCCCCACCCGGTTGACGATGAAGGCCTTGAGGCCGGCCGCGGTCTTCTCGCCGTCCTCGAACCAGAAGCCGATCAGCAGGTAGGAGGCGATCCCTACCCCTTCCCAGCCGGCGAAGAGCACGAGAAGGTTCTTGCCGAGCACCAGCAGCAGCATGAAGAAGAGGAACAGGTTCAGGTAGGCGAAGAAGCGCGAAAAGCTCCGGTCATGGGCCATGTAGCCGACCGAGTAGAGGTGGATCAGCGTCCCCACGCCCGTCACCAGCAGGCACATGACGGCGGCCAGTTGATCGAAACAGAGCGCCGCCTCGACCTGGAAGCCGTCAATGGCCGCCCAGGTGAAGAGCGTGGTGACCACGGGGACGCCATCGGCGGCAAGCCCGCGGAAAAGACCGAGAGTCAGGGCGAAGGAGGCCGCCGGCAGCCCGCAGGCCGTCAGGGCGACCAGCCACCGGGGGAGGCGGTTGCCCAGGAGTCCGTTAAGCAGGAATCCGGCGAGCGGCAGCAGGGGGACGAGGGTCAGTTGGTTCATGGCCTACCCTTTCAGATCCTGGTGAGCACTCAGATCCAGCGAGCCGTTGCGTTTGACGAGCAGCACCACGATGGCCATGGCCAGGGCGATCTCGCAGGAAGCCGCCACGTAGATGAAAAACGTCATGGCCACGCCGGAAAGCGTCTGGCCGCGCACGGCGAAGGTGACGAAACTGAGGACGACGGCGTTGAGCATGATCTCCAGGCACATCATGACTACCAGCAGATTGCGGCGGATCACCACCCCGAGCAGCCCCATGGAAAACAGGAGCCCGGCCAGGGCGATCAGAAACTGATATCTATCCATCGCGCCCCTCCCTGAGCGCCGTCCAGGCGGCGAGAATGCCGACCAGCAGCAGCACGGTGGCCAGTTCGAAGTGCAGCCAGTATTGCTTCATGAACGCCAGGGAAAAGGCTTTGAAGCTGAAAAGATCGATTGCAGCCGCGGCAGCCGGTGAGGTCGCCGGCAAATCGCCGAGGAGCGACCAGAAGGCGGCGGCGACCAGTTGGGCGACCAGCAGCGCCGGCACTCCCAGCCGGGAAAAGGGCTGCCGGTAGGAGCGGTCGCGCTCGTCCAGGAGCATGATGGTGTAGACCATGAAGACCATCACCGCACCGACGTAGATGAGTACCTGGAAGACCGCCACCACGTGCGCCCCCAGGCAGGCATAGATCCCGGCCAGGCTGACCATGAGGCCGATCAGGGCGAGGGCCGCCCGCATCGGTTGCCGCTGGGTCAGGACCAGGGCCGCAAAGGCCACGGCCAGCAGCGCGAAAAACACGATAAAAGCGCCGCTCATGAATGCACCTCCAGAGTGGCCGCCGGCGTCGCCGCGTAGGCCTTGGCCGGGTCGCTCGCCGGGCGCCAGTGCAGCAGCAGGTCCAGCCGACCCCGCATGTCATCCCGGTCGAAGCCTGGGAAGTCGGGCACCTCGGCGGCCATGCGCAGGGCGTCTTCCGGACAGGCTTCCACGCAGAAACCGCAGAAGATGCAGCGGGAGTAGTCGATCTCGAAGCGCTCCGGTGATTTGGGATGCATGGGATCGTCGAGGTTGGCGGCCGAGAGGATTTCGATGGCGTAAGCCGGACAGACCGTCGCACACATGTGGCACGAGACGCACTGCACCCCGCCGCCGGCCCGCTGGGTGAGAAGATGGCGGCCGCGGTTGGCTGGCGAATAGTCGCTGCGGATCTCTTCCGGATAGCAGGCGGTAAGGGCGCCCCGGCGGCCGGTCAGCCATTTCCACATGTTGCCGAAGAAAACGCCCCCCGTGATGCAGAGACCCCGGATCACCTCGAAAATGTAGAGGCGCTCCCAGAGCCCCATGGTCGGCTTGTTCCAGTAATCCCTCTTCATACTATCCTTTCAGGGTGAACCATTGCACGCAGGCCGTCGCCACCAGATTCAGGGTGGCCAGTGGCAGCAGGAACTTCCACCCAAAATCCATCAACTGGTCGTAACGGAATCGAGGCAGGGACCAGCGGATCTGGATCATGAAGCAGCCGGCCAGGAAGACCTTGCCGAGAAAGGTGCCCGCCTGCAGGAGCACCACCGCCAGGTGCGGCAGCGCCCATCTCGCGCCACCCGGAAAGACGAAGCCGCTGTCGGTCAGGTACGGGAGGTTGTAGCCGCCCAGGAAGAGGGTCACCAGGAGGGCCGAGATCACCACGATCTCGATGAACTCGCTGAGCATGAACAGGCCCATCTTCATGGCGGTGTACTCGGTGAAATACCCTGCCACCAGCTCCGATTCGCACTCCGGCAGGTCGAAGGGAACCCTCTTGTTCTCCGCGATGGCCGCGGTTAAAAACAGCATGAAGGCCAGCGGCTGCGTGAAAAGGCCCCAGGCCGGCAGTGCGCCGAACAAAAGACCCGACTGCCAGCGCACCATCTCGTTCAGATCGAGGGTGCCGTAGGTCACCACCAGGCTGATCAGCGCCAGCCCCATGGAGACCTCGTAGGAGATCATCTGGGAAGCAGCCCGGGCGGCGCCCATGAGGGAGAACTTGTTGTTGGAGGACCAGCCGGCGAGCATGGTTCCCAGGATACCGATGCCGGAAAGGGAAAGGACGATCAGGATGCCGGCATCCAGCCGGGCCACCTGCATGGCGTAGCTGCGGTCGCCGAAGAAATCATGGAGCGGAGGAAGCAGGTTTCCAGGCGTCAGGGTCCCGCCGAAGGGGACCACGCAGAAAACCAGCAGCACCGGGGCAGCCGCCAGCCAGGGGGCCAGGTTGTAGCAGAAGCGGTCATGGGTGAGCGGCGTGAAGTTCTCCTTGAGCAGCATCTTGGCGCCGTCGGCGATGCCGTGGAAGAGCCCCCAGGCTACCAGCTTGACATCGGTGAAGGGAAGGCGGATGTAGCAGCGGTTGGCGCCGATCCGGTCGGCCATGACGGCGGACTGCTTGCGCTCCACCCAGGTGAAGAGGGTTGCCAGACCCAGCATGAAGCCGATGGCGTACCCCATGTACAGCAGGTAGATGACCAGGTCCTGTATCATGCGCCGATTCTCCAGAACACGTCGCTGGCATGCTGGACCAGCCCGGGTTTGTCGAAGACTTTTTCGAAGCGGTTCAGTTTTCCCTCGAAGTTGCTGAAGGTGCCGCTGCGCTCGAAGGTCGTGGAAACGGGGATGAGGAGATCGGCGGCGTGCTCCTGCCCGGAGTCGAAGGAGGCCAGGTGGATCAGTCGCGCGTTGCCGAAGGAGACATGGTCCACCCGCTCTCCCCAGACGAGCACCAGGTCGTGGCCGGCAGCGGCGTCATAGGGCCGCCAGCCGAAGCGGGCCCGCACGCCGAGAGTATTGGGGTTCTTGTCGGCCTTGATCAGCAGAGTGTCTTCCACCACCTCCCCCGCATCGGGTCCGCAGTCTTCGCGGGTATAGATCGCCAGCCGCGAGCCGAGGGCCGCCTCGAACGTGGCGAGCTCTTCGTTGGAGGCGTGGGCGGAAAGGAGCGCCGCCGGCTTCTTCGCGATTGCCAGCAGCCGCCGGGCCTCGCCCAGCACCTCGTCGACCGAAACGGTCAGGCCGCCGATCATCGGCTGCAGGACTCGCTTGCGCGCCATGCGCTTGTGCAGGTCGTACCCCTTGTTGCAGATCCAGGGTCCGTTGATTTCGGGATTCTCGAGAGGTGTCACCCGCCAGGCAGTACGGTTTATCTCCTCGCCCAGCGTCCGCAGCTGCCAGTGTTTCCGGCGGCGCCAGACCTGAACGCTGCAGCAGCGGGAACAGCCCGTGCAGACCGAGCGCACCGGCTCCAGGAACCAGACCCGGCTCTTGTAGAGAAAATCGCGGGAGAGAAGCGCCCCGACCGGGCAGAGCCCGACGACGTTGTCCGCGTAGGGATCGTCGAACGGCTTTTCCTCCAGCCGTTCGACGCGCGCGTGGCTGCCCCGTTCGACGATTCCCAGCTGCTGCGAGCCGGAGACCTCCTGGGTGAAACGGACGCAGCGGCTGCAGAGAATGCAGCGCTCGCTGTCGAGCAGAAGGCGCGGACCAAGGTCGTAGAATTTCGGCTTGCGGTTCTTCGGTTCGCTGGAGAGGGATTCGGTTTCGCCGTATTTGACATGGTAATCCTGCAGCCGGCACTCGCCCGCCTTGTCGCAGATGCCGCATTCCCCCGGGTGGTTGAGGGTGATGAACTGCATGACGGCCTGCCGCGCCGCCCGCACCTCGTCCGAATCGGTCTCGATTTCCATGTTCGGAGCCACGGTGAGGTTGCACGACGGCATCAGCTTCGGCAGGCCGGCCACCTTGACCAGGCAGATGCGGCAGTTGCCGGCGATGGAGAGGCAGGGGTGGTAGCAGAAATAGGGAATCTCGATACCGTGGCGCAGAGCGGCCTGCAGCACCGTCTCCCCTTTTTGCGCTTCGACCAGCTGGTTGTCGATCTTCAGTTCGATCATGGTTTCTTCAGCCTCTTCAACCTATCGGTCGGACCCGTCCGACCCGTCTGACACGTCCGACCAGTCAGATTTCCAGCCGCCCGCCATTCATCGAGCGGCCATGTTCGATGTAGTATTCGAATTCCTCCCGGAACTTCCTGAGGAAACTCACCACCGGCATGGAGGCCGCGTCGCCCAAGGCGCAGACGGTGTTCCCCATGATCCCCCGGGTAATGCTCTCCAGACGCTCCAGATCCCCCTTGTCCCCATTGCCGGCAACGATCCGGCCGACGATCTTGTCCATCCAGGCGGACCCTTCGCGGCAGGGGGTGCACTGCCCGCACGACTCGTGGCGGTAAAAGCGACTGAGCACCTGCAGCAGGCGCACCATGCAGGTCCCCTCGGCGATAACGATGATGCCGCCGGAGCCGAGCATGCTCCCGGCCGCTGCCACGGATTCGGCGTCGAGGGTGATGCCGTCGATTTCCGCGGCCTTCAGGATGGGGGTGGAAGAGCCGCCGGGGATCACCGCCTTGAGCGGTTTCCCCCCGCGGATGCCGCCGGCGTCGTCGAAGATGATCATCTTCAGCGGGTAGCCGGTCGGCCGCTCGTAGAGGCCGGGCCTCTCGACGTGGCCGGAGATGCCGAAAAGGCGGGTGCCGCTGTTCTTTTCGGCGCCGAGGCGGGCGTAGGCCGCTCCCCCGTGGGCGATGATCCAGGGGACCGTGGCCAGCGTCTCCACGTTGTTGATGACGGTGGGCGCCTGGTAGAGCCCCTTGACCGCCGGGAAAGGAGGCTTGTTGCGGGGGTAGGCCTTGAACCCCTCCAGCGAGGTGAGCAGGCTCGATTCCTCCCCGCAGACATAGGCGCCGGCGCCGCGGTGGACGATGATGTCGCAGGAGAAGTCCGTGCCGAGGATGCGCTCCCCGACCAGCCCGGCGTCCTGCGCTTCCATCAGCGCGGCGCGCAGGCGCCGGAGGGGCAGGTCGAACTCGCCGCGGAGGTAAATGAAGGCATGGCGCACCCGCAGGGCGTAGGCGGCCAGCAGCACCCCTTCGATCAACTGGTGCGGCGCCTGCTCGAAGACCCAGCGGTCCTTGAAGGTTCCCGGCTCCCCCTCGTCGGCGTTGCAGCAGAGGTAGACCACCGGACTGGCCTTGTCGACGAAGGACCATTTTTTCCCGGTCGGGAAGCCGGCACCGCCCCGTCCGCGCAGCCCGGAGAGGGTGACTTCGGCTTCGACCCCGGTCGGCTGCAGGCTGTACAGTGCCCTCTCCAGCGCCTGATAACCTCCCCGCCGGCGGTAGGCCGCCAGGGTGTGGGAGTCGGCCGTCACCTCGAAATTGAAGAAGACTCTCGCTTCGGTCATGCCAGCTCCTGAAGAATCCGGTCGATTTCGACTTCGCTCAGCCGCTCGTGGTAGGTATCGTTCACCTGCATCGCCGGCGCCGTGCCGCAGGAGGCCAGACACTCCACCGCCAGCAGGGTGAAGCGACCGTCGGCCGTTGTCTCCCCCTCCCCTATTCCCAGCTTCGCCTTGAGGTGCTCGAGCAGACGCTCCGCCCCGAGGAGGGAGCAGGCGATGTTCCGGCAGACCTTGATGACGTGCCGGCCGACCGGCCGGCGGTAGAGCATCGAGTACCAGGTCAGGGCCTCCTTCACCTGCATCCCGGGCACGCCGAGGTAGCCGGCGATGAAGAGGGCGTCGCTCTCGGTGAGGTGCCCTTTCTCCTCCTGCATCAGCTGCAGCAGCGGCAGCACCAGGGAGGAGGTCATCTCCGCCGGATAGGTGCGGCGCAGCCGGTCGAATTTGTCCGTCAGGCAACTCATCGGTCACACTCCCCGCCGATCATGTTCATGGAGCCGAAGGTGGCGATGATGTCGGCGACCTGATGCCCCTCCAGCAGCGTATGCATCCCGCCCATGTGCATGAAGCTCGGCGCCCGCACATGCAGCTTGTAGGGGCGGCCGCTGCCGTCGCTGACCAGGTAGAAGCCGAGTTCGCCGTTGGGGGCCTCGTGGGCGCTGTAGACTTCGCCGGCCGGGAC
>DASPGW010000085.1 GCA_035620395.1 Desulfuromonadales bacterium
GTGTTGCGGCCGATCTCCTGGGACGAAGCCTTCGGGACGATTCAGACCGCCCTGGCCCGGAGCCGGGAACAGGGGCGGCGCAGCGTCTATCTCGCCGGCCGCACCACCGGTTCCCTGGCCTCCCTGATCGAGGCATCCTGCAACGCCCTGGGCGTGGAGCGCCTGGCCGAATTCGAGCCCTGGTCGCATGCTGCCCTGCGCCAGGCCTACGGCCTTCTGTTCGGGCAGAAGGAGCTGCCGCAGTTTCGCCTCGAGGCGGCCGACTTCCTGCTGACCCTCGGCACCGACCTGCTGGAAGCCTTTGTCAGCCCGGTCGACTTCGCCCGGCAGATCGCCGTCCGCAAGGGGAAAAGCGGTTTCCGCTGGGTCCATGCCGAGCCCCACCTCTCGCTGACCGGGGTGAATGCCGACATGCGGCTGGTGCTGCGCCCGGGGAGCGAGTCGGCCCTGCTGCTCTGGCTGCTGCACCGTTTTGCGGTCGCCGGGCCGCGCCGCCCGTTGCCGGCCGAAGTCCTGGCGGCCCTGCCTGATCTCCCGACCGGCGACGCGGTGCGGCTGACCGGGTTGACGGAAGACCAGTTGGCGCACCTGGCCGAAGGAATGAACCGAGCCGCCTCGCCGCTCGTGCTGGCCGGCGGCATAGCCACTGCCGGCGAGGGGGGGCTGGCAACGGCCGTCCTGGCCGGGCTGCTCCAGTGGGCCGGCGGCTCGCTCGGCTCGACGGTCGATTTCGCCCGGGCGGAAAATTACGCCGGAGTCGGCTCTTTGCTGGATCTGGAGCGGCTGGCGAAGCGGCTGCAGCAACAGGAAATCGGCGTATTCTTCGTCGCCCGGACCAACCCGGTCTTCCACGCGCCTGCCACCCTGGCCTTCGCCGAGCGGCTCAAGAGCGCGGCCTTGCGGGTGGGTTTGACCGATGTTCTCGACGAAACCGCCCGCGAACTCGATCTGCTCCTGCCCCTCTCGCACTCGCAGGAATCGTGGGGGGATGCCGAACCGCGCCGGGGGGTGCGGACCCTGGTCCGCCCAGCGGTCGCTCCCCTGCACGACACCCGCAGCGAGGGGGATGTGCTGCTCGGCCTGCGCCGAAGCTCTGGAGAGAGCGTTGCGGAGAGCTACCAGGATCATCTCTTCGAGGAGTGGCGCCGCCGCTTCAGCCGCCAGGATCTGGAATCCTTTGCCGTCCGCGGATTCGTGGAAGAGGCGGTGCCGCCGGTCGAGGTTCGCCTTGCCACCGCCGCCGTGGCCGTTTTTCTGCAGCAGTTGACGCTGCCCGCAGCCGCAACCGGGCCGGTCCTGATCGTCGTCCCCTCCATCCGCCGCTTCGACGGGCGCAGCCGGCCGCTCGCGCTGCTCGCCGAGATTCCCGATCCCCTGACGACGATCACCTACGGCGGCTGGGTTTCCATTTCCGCCGAGGATGCCCGGCGGCTGGGTGTCGGGGACGGGGACGAACTCCGCCTCAGCGCCGGCGAGTGGTCGGCGGTCTTGCCGGCGAAGCTCCAGCCGGGATTAGCGGTGGGCGTCTTCGTCGTGCAGCGGGATCTGCTGGAGCCGGCGCCTCCCGGCTTCGATCCCCGGACGGGCGAGGCCGCTGCGAGCCTGGGAATTCGCATCGAGAAAACGGGGGGACGACAGAAGCTGCCGATCCTTGCCGGCTCCCCCTCCCAGCATGGCCGGGGGCTCATCCCCGACCCGGTGCATCGGCAGGAGGAGCACAAGCACATCAGTCTCTACCCGGAACATGCCCATGCCGGGCACCGCTGGGCGATGGTCATCGACCTCTCCCTCTGTATCGGCTGCGCCGCCTGCGTCGCCGCCTGCTACGTGGAGAACAACGTGCCGGTGGTCGGTCGCGAGGATCACCTGCATGGCCGGGAGATGTCGTGGCTGCGCATCGAGCCGTTCTACGACGAAAGCGGGCACCCCGAGTTCCTCCCCATGCTCTGCCAGCACTGCCATTACGCTCCCTGCGAACCGGTCTGCCCGGTCTACGCCGCCTACCACAACCCGGAGGGGCTGAACGTTCAGGTCTACAACCGCTGCATCGGCACGCGCTACTGTTCCCACAACTGCCCGTACAAGGTGCGCCGCTTCAACTGGTGGACGCACCGCCCGGCCGAGCCGCTCGAGAGGATGCGCAACCCCGACCTCTCGGCACGCACCCGGGGGATGATGGAAAAGTGTACTTTTTGCGTCCAGCGCATCCGCGCGGCCAAGGACAGGGCGAAGGACGACGGCCGTCCGGTCCGGGACGGCGAAGTGGTGACCGCCTGCGCCCAGAGCTGTCCGACCGGCGCCATCGTCTTCGGCGACCTGAACGATGCGGCTTCCCGGGTCGCCGCTCTGGCGCAGTCAGAGCGGGCCTATCGGGTTTTCGAGCAGTTGGGTACCGAGCCGTCGGTCCGGTATCTGAAAAAGGGATGAGGGATGAGGGATGAGGCGACCGAAATAAGCGCTTCCGGGCGGCTGGAGACGGATGTCCTGGCAGGCATGCGCCGGCCGGGCCTGCGCTACCTGGCGGCGGTGGGCCTGTGCGCCCTGCTCGCGTTGATGCTCTTTGCCCTCTGGGGAGGGATGGCCTTGACGGGGATGGGGCTCTCCGGCAAGAACAACCCGGTGGGTTGGGCGATGCTGATCACCAACTTCGTCTTCTGGGTCGGGATCGCCCACTCGGGAACCCTCATTTCGGCCGTCCTCTTCCTCTTCCGCGCCCGCTTCCGCACCAGCTTCAACCGCAGCGCCGAGGCGATGACCATCTTCGCCCTGATGGTGGCCGGGCTCTTCCCCCTGATCCACCTCGGCCGGGTCTGGGTCTTCTACTTCCTCCTGCCGTACCCGAGCGAGCGACTGATCTGGCCCAACTTCCGCTCCCCCCTGGTCTGGGACGTCTTCGCCGTCACCACCTACATGATCGTCAGCATTGTCTTCTTCTACGTCGGCATGATCCCCGATCTGGCCATCGCCCGTCGCCGCCTCCCCGGCCTGCCCGGGAAAATCTACGGCCTGCTCTCCCTCGGCTGGCAAGGGACCCTGCGCCAGTGGCGCCACTACGGCCGGCTCTACCTCTTCCTGGCCGCCTTCGCCACGCCGCTGGTCGCTTCGGTTCACTCCATCGTCTCCTGGGACTTCGCCGTCAGCATCGTCCCGGGCTGGCACACCACCATCTTCGCCCCCTACTTCGTCGCCGGGGCGATCTTCTCCGGCACTGCCATGGTGCTCACTCTGACCATCCCGATGCGCCGCCTGCTGCATCTGGAGCCGTACATCACCGTCGACCACTTCGAGGCGATCGCCAAAATCCTCCTCTTCACCTCGCTGATCATTACCTATACCTATATCGTCGAGCATGGTCTGGCCTTTTACGGCCACAACCCCTTCGAGCGCGACCAGTATCTGTACCGCATGTTTGGGGATTACCGGCTGCTGTTCGCCATCATGATCGTCTGCAACTCCCTGCTGCCGCTGACCCTGTTCGTGCGGCGGCTGCGGCGAAGCCTCCCCTGGCTCCTCGTCCTGGGCGTCCTGGTCAACATCGGGATGTGGCTGGAGCGCTTCGTCATCATCGTCGCCTCCCTCGCCCACGACTATGACCCGTACGCCTGGGGGACCTACAACTTCTCCTGGGTGGAGTTCGGTATCAGTGTCGGCTCCTTCGGCCTGTTTTTCCTGCTCTTTCTCCTCTTTGCCCGCTTGCTGCCGGTCCTCGCCGTGACCGAGATCAAGGAGCATTCGTGATGGCGCGCTTCGTCTGCGAGAGTCGGGAGGAGTTTCTGGAGCGGCTGCGGGGGCTGGTGGACGCCGGCGCCGACCCGCAAACCATCCACGTCCGGATGCCCTTCTACGTCCCCGAAGCCATGCAGATTCTGGGCGAACGCCCCGACCGGCTGCGCTTCTTCCCCCTTGTCGGCGGCATCGCCGGCTTCGGCAGCGGACTGGCCCTCACCATCTACTCGGTCCTCAGCTGGCCGATTATCGTCGGCGGCAAGCCGATCGTTTCCCTGCCGCCGTTTCTGCTCATCGGCTATCTGCTGACCATCCTCTTCGGCGCAGTCGGTTCCTTTGCCGGCTTCCTTCTGCTGGCCCGGTTGCCGAGCGGGCGGGGTCTGGCTGCGGATGGCGAGTTCCCGGAGCGCTTCATCATCATCGTCGAGACAGGGGAGGGGGAATGACTACGGTCACGATGAGCCGGGGGACTTTCCCGTTCTATCTTTTGGTGCTGGTCGTTGCCCTTGCCTTCTTCGAATATGGCGGCCTGGTTGCCGGCGAGGGGGCGCTGTTGCTGACCCTGGTCTTCTGGACCGCCCTGCTGCAGGGGGTCATCGCCGCGGCGGCGGTGGCCGACCTGGTGGGCGCCCGGTGGATTACCCTCCTGCGCCGGCAAATCCTGGCCGCCTACCCGCTGCTGCTGGTCTCCCCCCTCCTGCTCATACTGCTGGTGCCCAGACTCGATCTCTATCCGTGGGCCGCTACTCCCGGACAGTGGCTGAACGCCCCGTTCTTCCTCCTACGAAACCTGGCGCTGCTGCTGGCCGTCTACGGCACGGGCCGCCTGTACGCCCGGCGCTCCCTGCGCGGCGACCCGCGAACGCCTGCCAGTGCGGTCATCTACCTCTTCGCCTTCGTCACTTCCCAGACCCTGGTCGCTTTCGACTGGGTCATGTCCCTCGAATATCCGTGGATCAGTACCCTCTTCGGTGCCTATTTCTTCGTCGAGGCCCTCTACGCCGGCCTGGCGCTGGCGGGAATCCTCTGCTTCCTCCTGCCGCTGCGACAGCGGGAAGGGCTCGCGGCGGCAGAAGTAAGGCCGCTGCGGGACATCGGTCTGCTCCTGTTCGGTTTCAGCGTTCTCTGGGGCGGCCTCTTCTTTGCCCAGTATCTCCTGCTCTGGTACGGCAACCTCCCCGAAGAGGTTCAGTTCATCGCCCGGCGCCTGGAGAGTTTCCCCCTGCGCGCGCTCAGCGTTTTCTTCCTGACCGCCAATTTCCTGGCCCCCTTCCTGGGGCTGCTCGGCCGGCGCGCCAAGCGCAGCGACCGGGTCGTCGGCGCCGTGGCGGCGTTGGTGCTGACGGGGCTTTTTGCCGAGCGACTGTTCTTCATACTCCCGGTAGCGCCCATGCCTGTCGGCATTCTGCTGGTGGAAAATATCCTGTTTTTTGCCTTCTGGCTGCTGACCGTGCATAGCCGGGAGCAGCTGCTGCCGACGGCGACAGAGCGTTCGATAGATTAGGGGAGTAGGCGGGAAAATGTGGAAATTTGCCGTTGCATTCACCCGGGAGATGGGGTATATAAGCAGTCCGTGCGCGATTAGCTCAGCTGGATAGAGCGCTGCCCTCCGGAGGCAGAGGTCACAAGTTCGAATCTTGTATCGCGCGCCACTGAAAAATCAAGGGCCGGCCAGAAATGGCCGGCCCTTTTTCTGTGCAACTCGCCATCGCCGACGTCACTAGGCATTGCGCAGTGCCCGCCTTGCCAGCCCCCTTCCCGGTGCTAGAATGGGAACAGTCTCATGCTGACGACGGGGGCGCCATGCGAAGCTGGGCCTTTCAGGCAGGATTCGAAGATCGTCTGCTGCAGTCTCTCCGGGGTGATTACCGGGTACTGGCCCCGGTGCGGGGGACGGACGGGGTCGTACGGCTGCAGCCGGTGCGCAGCTGGGCGGAGCTGTCGCCGGCGGGCCTGCCACTCATTCCGCTGAAAAAGGTCGTCTTCCCTCCCCACGATGTGCTCTGGACCCTGATGGAGTATGAGTACCGGGAGCCGGCGCCGTCGTCGGTGCCGGTGGCCCTGGTCGGCATCGCCCCCTGTGACCTCTACGCCCTCGCCTATCTTGATCTCGTCTTCGCCGATGATCCCCATTACCAGCGTCGCCGGCAGAACCTGCTGCTGATCGGCAGCAACTGCCGACCCACCCCGGAATGCTTCTGCCCGCCGCGGCGCGAGCCGCCCCCCTTCGACCTCTTTCTCGCCGCCGACCGGCTCTGGGTCGGCTCGGCCTGGGGCGCGGGCCTGCTCACCGCCCTGCAGGCGGAACTCTCCTCCCCCGGCGACCTGCCGCTGCCGGCCGAAATAACCGATGGGCAGCAGCAGGTTCCGGAAAACCTCGAGCAGCTCTTCACGGCGAGCGCCGGTCTGCCCCTCTGGCGGGAGGTGGGAGAGCGCTGTGTCTCCTGCGGCGCCTGTTCGGCCGTCTGTCCCACCTGCTACTGCTACGAAATGAGCGACGAAGCGCTGCCGGACGGCCGGGTGGCCCGGCGGCGCGAGTGGGACAACTGCTTCTTCCGCAACCATGCCCTGGTTGCCGGCGGGCAGAACTTCCGGCCGACCCGCGCCGAGCGGTTGCGCTTCCGCTTTGAGCACAAGATGCTCGGCTTCGGTGCGCTGCGCGGTATCTCCGCTTGCGTCGGCTGCGGCCGCTGCGCCCGGGCCTGTCCGGTGGATATCGACATCTCGGCCGTGCTCGCCGCGCTGGCCGGAGGAAACAAGCCATGATGGTCGCATTTCAGCCGGTGCCGGCGGTCATCGAGGCCATCGACAAAAAGGTTGCCGACAACCATCTCTTCACCTTCCGGCTCTCCGAGTCGATTTCGGTGGCGCCGGGTCAGTTCGTCGAGCTCTCCATCCCGGGCGTCGGAGCCTTTCCCGTATCGACTGCCGCCCACCCCGGCGGTGCAACCTTCCAGGCCTGCATCCGCCGCGCCGGCCGGGTGACCGCGGCCCTCTACCGGCTAGACGAAGGGGCAAACGTCGGCATTCGCGGTCCCTTCGGCCAGGGCTTTCCGCTGGCAGCTTTCGCCGGTCGGGATGTCCTGCTGGTGGCCGGAGGGCTGGGGATGGCCCCCCTGCGGGCTCTGCTGCAGGCGCTGCTGGGAGAGCGGGGGCGGGTAGGGGAGATCATCCTGCTCTACGGCAGCCGAGAGCCGGACGCTATCCTGTTTCGCGATGAACTGGAGGGTCTTGCTGCCGCCGGGACGATCAAGGTCCGCTATTCCGTCGATTTTGCCACCGAGCTCCCCTGGTCGACGGACGCCTATGTCTGCCGGATAGGATTGGTCACCGAACTGCTGCGCGACCTGAGATTCGCGCCGGCGCAGACGGTAGCGGCGGTCTGCGGCCCGCCGTCGCTGTACGGCTGCGTGCTGGAGGATCTGGCCCGGCTCGGCATCGACCCGGAGCGGATCTACGCGACGCTGGAGCGGCGGATGCAGTGCGGCGTCGGCCAGTGCTGCCACTGCGTGACGGCAGGGGTCTTCGTCTGCAGCCAGGGGCCGGTCTTCAGTCTGGCTGAACTGCGGCGCCTGCCCGGCTCGATTTGAAGGTGACCATGAAAAAACTGCGCCTCGCATACGTTCGTTTCACCTCCTGCTGCGGCTGTCAGCTGACGCTGCTCAACTGCGAGGAGCAGTTGGCGGCCATCGACGCGGTGGCGGAGGTGGTCGCCTTCGACATGGCCTCCTCCCGCCCGGACGATGGTGGTCCCCTCGATGCCGTGCTGGTGGAGGGCTCCATCTCCCGGCCCGAGGAACTGGTCGAGCTGCTGCGGCTGCGCCGCCGTGCCGAAATACTGGTGGCGGTCGGCGCCTGCGCCCTGACCGGCGGGGTGAACGTCCTGGCCCATGGCGACCGCATCGAACTCTGCGAAGGGGTTTACGGCGAATGCGCCCGGGAGAAGCTGACCTTTCCGCCGCAGCCGCTCTGCCGCTTCGTGCGGGTCGACCTGCAAGTCGCCGGCTGTCCGCCGGAGCGCAGCGAGCATCTGCAGCTGCTCGGCGCCCTGGCCCGCGGCGGCCTGCCCGCCCTGCCCGAGTATGCGGTCTGCATGGAGTGCCGGCAGCGGGAAAACCTCTGCCTGCTTCTGGAGGCAAAGCAGCCCTGCCTGGGGCCTGTCACCCGGGCCGGGTGCAACGCCCTCTGCCCCAGCTTCGGCGCCATCTGTGAAGGGTGCCGGGGGCCGGTGACCGAGGCGAACCGGGCCGAGGAGTCGCGCTTGCTCCTCGGCCTGGGGCTTTCGGAGCGGGAGGTGCGGGCCAGGCTGGAACGCTTCAGCGGAGCTTCCCATGAAGACCCTTAGCCTGCAGCCGCTCACCCGGGTGGAAGGGCATGGCCGGGTAGAGATGACGGTGCAGACCGGCCGGCTGACTGCCGTCCGGCTGGTTATCACCGAGTCGCCGCGCCTGTTCGAAGCGCTTTTGCTCGGCCGCTCCTGGCAGGAAGTGCCGGCCCTGGTCAGCCGCATCTGCGCCATCTGCTCGGGCGTGCACCGCGTCGCCGCCGCCTCGGCGCTGGAGAGCGCCCTCGGTATTGATATCCCGCCGTTGGCCCGGCGGGTGCGCGAACTGCTGCTGCTCGGCGGGCACATCGAAAGCCATGCCCTGCATCTCTTCTGCCTCACCCTGCCGGATATTGCCGGGACGGAAAGCATCCTCGAGCTGCTGCGTGCCTGCGACCCCCGGGCGCGCGAGGGGTTGGCGCTCAAGGGGCTGGGGAACCATATCCAGGAGCTGGCCGGGGGGCGGGTGATTCACCCGGTGAACGTCGAGGTGGGTGGTGTGGTGCGGCTGCCGCCGCGGGAAAAACTCGAAGCGCTGCTGGCTGAACTGGAGGAATGGTCGGGTCGGCTGCCTCCCCTGGTCGAAGGGTTTGCCGACCGCCGGGGGTACCCGCCTGCTACCCCGGCTCTCGGGACCCGCATTGCCGTCGACTGCGACGATTTCCTGCTGACCGGCCGGTCGCTGCGATTTTCGGACGGCCGTGTCGTTGCCGGCGAGCGCTACGGGGAAGTGCTGGAGGAGAGGGCGGTGCCCTGGTCCAACACCAAACACAGCCGAACGGCGGGGGTGCCGCTGCTCGCCGGGGCGCTGGCACGCTTGGAAAACGCCGCCGGTCGCGCCTTGGCGCCGGTCCTGCCCGAGCCATCCGCTGCAGGCATCCACGGCAATAACCTGGCTCAGGGGCTCGAATTGATTTGGGCGCTGCGGGAGGCCAGGCGACTGGTGCGGGAGTTGCTGGCGGGGGATGCCGACGCCGCCGTCATGGTTGCGGTCCGGGCTGGGGCCGGAGTCGGGACCTGCGTCATCGAGGCCCCGCGCGGCTTGCTGATCCATCATTATGCCCTGGATGACCAGGGGCGGGTGGCGGCGGCCGATATCCTCACCCCCACCGCCATCAATCAGGCCGCCATCGAGGCGCAACTGCTGGCCGACCTGCAGGGCGTAACGGATGAGTCCGTATTGATCGAGCGCGCCGGGCGCATCGTCCGGGCCTACGACCCGTGCATCTCCTGCTCGGTCCATGTATTAAAAGGCTGATGAAAAACGCCCATCTGCGGCGTTGCCCACCCCCTTACCCTACGGGCATCCCCCCTGTGGAACAGGGGGGAAGTCTCGCGAAGCGAGGCAGGGGGGTCGGGCGCCTTGCATCTGGGCATTTTTGATCAGCCTGGAAAATCGGGTTTTTCAGAAGGGTGTGCGGCTGAAGTGGCGCTTGGCCGCATCCTGCAGCTTGCTGACGGCGGCGAAGGCTTCCCGCAGCAGGTCCTGCTCGTTTTTGGAGAGGGTGTAGGGATCGAGATAGTGGCTGGGTTCTTTTCCCTGTTCGATGAGGTGAATCTCGTTGCGCAGGCGCAGGAAGCTCAGGGCTTCGAAAGCGGCCCGAATGTGTTCGGCCGTTTCCGGCGCAAAAACATTGCGTTCCACCAGCCCCTTCAGCCGATCCTGGGTCGTGATGGCCTGCAGTTCCTTTTCCAGGGCAAACATTCGGACGCAGTCGACGATATAGACACTCCCTCCCTGTTTGAGGGAGAGCTCACCCTTGTGCTCTTCCCCCTTCTCGACGATGAACCGGCCCAGCAGTCCCACCGGCACTTTGTAGCGCAGATCGAGTGACATCATGTGGTAGAGGAAGCCGGGGAAATTCCTGATCTCCCGATGGACGATATCCCGCAGTTGGTTAGCCAGTTCCGGGTCGCCTGCCAGCGGGGCGAAATCGAAGAAAATGGAAGAGTAGCGCACTTTCTGGGGCTCAGGATCGTTGACCCAGTCTCTGATCCTGGTCTGCCAGTCGTTCAGGCGGCCCCGCCAGAGGGGGTTGTTGGCCATCACCTTGCCGTGACAGAGGGAATAACCGACGCGGCTGAGGGCATCGACGATCTTTTCAGCCAGGGGGACGAAAAACGCTTCGACTTCGAGCATTTTTGCGTCAGAGACGTTCTCGAATATGAAACCGTGGTCCTGGTCGGGACCGAGCAGCATCTCCCGGCGGCCACCGCTCCCCATGATGAGAAAACAGTGGCGGATGTCGGGCCGTACCCGTCCCTCGGCGGCCATCTCTGCCAGGCAGATTTCATACACCCGCCTGATGATGCCGTGGTGAATGTAGGAGAGGATCTCCATGACTTCCGGCGTGCTGCGCGTCTCCGAGAGTAGACCGCGTGCCACGCCTAGAATCTCGCGGCGGATGGTGACAAGCCCCTCGATGGTTCGTTCCTCGCGGATGTTGCCGAGCAGCAGCATTGCCTTCTGGCTGCGGTAACGCATGATGTCGCGCAGCGTCACGATGCCGACCACCTCGCCGCGGTCGACCACCGGCAGGTGCTTGATGCGGTGGCCGGTCATGTAGGCCAGGGCCTCGTACATGTAAGTGGCCGGCGACATGGCATAGGAGTGAGGACTCATGATCTCCCGGGCGGTCAGCGTCCGGCCGTCGGCGTTCTCCGGCGCAATCACCTTGTCCACCAGGTCCCGGGCGGTGATGATGCCGATCGGCTTGCGGCCGGCATCGATCACCAGGACCGAACTGACGTTCTTTTCAGCCATGCGCCGTGCCACCTGTTTGGCGGTTTCCGTCGGCAGACAGCTTTCCACCGTCGTCGTCATGATTTCCGAGAGACGCTTCTTGAAGGGGTAGGCCTCCATCTGGGTGAGGGCCTCTCTGGAATGGTCGGCGACGATTTCCGAATAAAGCTGCCGGACGCGGGAGAAGACGATGCGTGTGAAATGTTCACTGAGCTGAGGGTAGTCCTTTGCTACCCGCTTCAATAGGTCTTCGGGGATCAGGTAGCAATCCGTTTTCTTGACGGTCCGCGCCCCGCCCGTATAAGGCTCGCCGGTGATAATGGGGGTGCCGCCGAAGAAGGTTCCCTCGCTGCGGTAATCGACCACCATGTCGATGCCGCCGGGGGTCATGACGGTGATTTCCACCAGACCCTCCTTGATGACATAGAGGTAGCCGGTTGGGGGATCGTTCTGTTTGAAGATATGGATGTTCGGCGGATAGGTCTTGAGGATGGCCGCGGTGCGAATTTCCTGAAAGACGTTGGCGGGAAGATGGTTGAACGGTTCGGTATCCTTGAGATGCTTGATCAGACTCATCGAACTACCCGGCAGGGGAGAATAAACGGGACCCCGGTGATGGTGAAAAAGCCTCCCGGTGGGAGGCTTCTGGCCGAACGGTGAGCTCGATTCTATCATCAAACAATAAAATGGCAATCTATTTTAACGGGGCGGAAGAGGGGCCTTACCTCAGGTTAACTTGGCCGTCCCGGCCGGGGGCTCCTCGACGGAACCCGGCATTCTGTGCAGCTTTCGCAGAATGTTGTCCATTTTTGTCGCCGACTCGGGGGTGACCCTGTCCTGGGTGAGGTTGGAGACGACGATATTGATGAGGAAGGCGAGCGGACAGACGACCAGAGCGGAGGAGGTCGCCGGCAGAATGCCTTCAGCTTCGAACATCGGCACCTTCGCAATCCATCCTGCCATGGCGAGCAGGGTCATGCCGAGCCCCCAGACCATGCCGGCCAGCGCTCCGTATTTGTTGGCCTTGCTGTACCAGACCGCCAGCACGACGGCGGGAAAAATGGTGTTGCCCGCGATGGCAAAGGCCATGGCGACGATCTGGGCAATCAGGGCGGGTGGGTTGAGGGCGGTGATGATCACTATGATGCAGAGTACGGCTGTGCAGACGCGGCCGACGAAGAGTGCCTCCCTGTCGTTGCAGTTCGGCTTGAAAACGGTGGCGTACCAGTCGTGGGCGAGGGCCGAAGACCCGGCGATCAGCAGGCCGGCGACGGTAGAGAGCCCGGCGGCCATGGCCCCCGAGGCGAGATAGCCGATGTAGGCGAGCCCCATCCCGGCTTTTTCCGGGGCCGAAAGAATGATGACGTCGGCGACGGCCTTGCCGCCCAGCGGATTCCAGAATTTGCCCATGGCCGCGTAGACCGGGGAGGACCAGTAGAGCAGGCCGATGAAGAAAAGGCCCCAGAGGACCGATTTGCGGGCGACGTCCTCGTTCTTGACGGTGTAGAAGCGGATCATGATGTGGGGCAGACCGGCAGTGCCGACCATCAGGGTGAAGGTCAATGCCACAAACTGGTACAAGGTACCCTCTCCCCACGGGAGGTAGGCCCTGCGGACATTTTCCAGTTCGCCGCCGGTCAACTGGCCGCTGGCAACTTTGCCGTCCATGAGGCCGGAGAGGATGCTGCCGTATTCGAGTTGGGGCAGGAGGCCGATGCCGCCGGCCTTCCGGATCAGTATCCAGAGGGGGATGAGGAAGGCCGAGATGAGGACGACGTACTGGATCTGCTGGTTGCGGGTCACGCCGGCCATGCCTGAAATCAGCAGGTAGGCGAGGGTGACGCCGGCGGCGAAGAAGACGCTGGCCGTGTAGTCCATGCCGAAGATCCAGCCGCAGATCAGACCGATTCCCTTGAACTGTGCGGTCGCGTAGGTGATGGCGATGATGACGGTCACCGCTGCGGCAATCAGGCGTACCGCATGGCAGTCGTAACGGTCGCCAAGAAACTCGGGAATTGTGTATTTGCCGAATCGGCGGATCTGGGCCGCCAGGAGGGTCAGCAGAAGCACGTAACCGCCCGTCCAGCCGATAATGTACCCGAGGCCGAACCATCCCTTGAGATAAAGCAGGCCGGCTACGCCCATGAAGGAAGCCGCCGACATCCAGTCCGCGGCGATGGCGGCACCGTTGCCGAATTTGCCGATTCCCTGGCCGGCCACCCAGTAGCCGGAGGTGCTGGAAACTTTGGAGATGAAACCGACGCCAACGTAGACGAAGAGCAGGGCCAGAAAGATTATGGCCGGAAGCAGCTTGAATCCCTGCTGAATCTGATAGACTTCCTCCCCCGCCGCCAGCAGGGTGCCGGTGCTCAGCAGAAGAGTAGCCAGGGTCGTTCCGGCGATCCGCGTGCTCTTTTTCATGGTCGCTGCCTCCTGTCCGAAGAGAACTGTCAGCCTTTGGTGATTCTCTTGTCCCACAGGACGCAATAAAGCTTGCAGAGCAGGATGTAGCCGATGGTGCAGCCCTGGGCGATCAGCCAGTAGTGGAGGGGGAAGCCGAGGAAGCGGGCTCGGGTCAGGAACGACTCTCCCAGCCCTGAGGAATCTCCCAGTCCGGCCAGAAAGATCAGAACCGGAAGGCCGAAACTGAGCAGTGCCCAGATGATGAGGATGGTGGTGGCAATGCCCACCTCTTTTTTCATGCCGGGCGTCGATGGATTGAAGAAGTTGACCTGCAGGCGATTTTTGGGTGCCATGTCTGACGCTCTCAAAACAGTGGCGAAGGTAGTTGTCATTCAGCAATGGCTACAGGTGTAGTACAGCACCTTCGCCCTGTCAATGAAAATGGTTTGGGAATCTCCTGGCAGGGTGCAGGCAGGATTCCGGAAGGCCCAAAACGTCGTTTGTGAATTTCTCGATTTTTGTGGATTTTTGGGCAAGGCAGATATGTGTGTGGACTTGCACATCGGCGGTTTTGCGAGTATAGTTCATTGTAAGACTAAGAAAATATTGTTTGGATTAGAGGGGAGGTCCACAGATGAATTCGCATCTGGTACTTGGCATTTTTGCCCTGTATGTCGTTGCGGTTTCCCTGTGGCGCCTTGTGAGCGGCCGGGGGCTGCCGCCGGTGGCAGAGGCGAACCAGGTTCTGGAACGGCGCCGTCGGCTGCTCCCCCATTTTCTGGTTCATGTGGCGACGCCCCTGCTCGTTGGCGTTGTGTTCATCAGCCGTGGAGTGGTCGGCCTCTCCGGTGGTTCCGCTCGCCCCTATGACACCGTTCCTCAACAGCATATTTACCACCAGGTGGCTGCCGCCATGGAAATGAGCTGGCAGGCCCGGATCGCCGCTGCCGATCTCTGGGCAGCTGCCGAGAGCATGGAAACCGCATCCCTCGTCTGGGCCAATCTCCCGTAATCTCCCCTCAGCGCATCATTAAATCGAGTTGGAAATGACGCTGCAGGAAGGTCTGAAAAGCCCTTACTCCCTTCAGCGCCAGCTTCAGTCGACCCTTCTCCATACGGTTGAGGTGGTCCAGGGAGACGTGATTGTTCGGCTCACGCGCCTCGCGGATAGCCCGGACCTGGCAGCGCAGCCTGAGAAACACCAGAAAATCGAAGCTCGCCTCCAGATCCTGGGCCTGCTCGGGTGCCAGGACCTTTGCTTCCAGCAGCCCCTGGAGCCGTTCGCGTGTGCCTCCGTCGAGGATGCCCGCTTCCAGCGCCAGCACCTTGATCCCCTCGGTGACGGCAAAGATGCCCGCCTTCTTGATGTCGACCTTGCCCCGGTACTCGCCCTTTTTTTCAGTCTTGATGCGGCCGAACCAGCCGAGCGGCGTTTTGAAGCGCAGGACATTCATGGCCGTGTGCGCAAGGAAAACCGCATCCTTGTCGAGGTGCCCGGCGATGTGGTCTTTCAGGCTCCGCTCGAAGGACGGGTCGCCATGCAGGGTTCGAATATCAAAAAACATGCTGCCATTGAGGATGTTTTCCGGCGTCGGGGTGGACAACCAGCTATCGACGACCTTGATCCATTCCGTCAGGCTGCGTCGCCAGAATTCGTTTTTTGCCATGATCCCGCCGGGACAGGGCGGCACCCCGATTTCTATCAAGGCTTCGATCAGGGCATGGGAGAAGGCTTCGACCTGTGCGACCTCCGCCTGCGAAAGATCGTCGGCATAGACGATGGCGTTGTCCTGATCGGTGGACAGGGTCTGCTCGCGCCGTCCCTCGCTGCCCAGCACCACGAAGGCGAAACGATCGGTCAGTTCCGGGAATTTTTCCGCTCGCAGAATTTCGATCAGACGAATCAGCAGGCGATCGTTGAGGAGGGCGATCATTCGCACCAGGCTGCGGGTCGCCGTCCCGGTGCCGACCAGATGCAGCACGAGGTCCTGAATTTTCCGATGCAGTCTGGTCAGATCGGCAATGTTGCCGGCCTCTTCAATGTCCCGCAACATCTTCTGGGGAGAGCGGGTCTGCAGTTTGAGGATGTCGGTGTCGGTGATGATGCCGGTAAGGCGGCCGTCGGCATCGACCATGCAGACGTGATGAATCCTGTGTCTGGACATGCGGTAGAGTGCTTCGAACAGAAAGTCGTCTTCCTGCACTACGATCAAGGGGGCGCTCATGATCGACCGGGCCTGCAGGCTGCCAGGAGCTATGCCGAGTGCGACCACCTTGTTGCGCAGGTCGCGATCGGTGAAAATGCCGACGGGCGCCCCCTGGTCAACAACGACGATGCTGGAGATGTCCCGATCGCGCATGCGCGCCGCCGCTTCGACCAGCAGGGCGTCGGCCGGGCAGGTCACCAGGTCACGCCGGCCGAAGGTCTTCACCGGTAAAAAGAGGACATTCTCCTCGGCCATGAGCAGTTCCCTCCTCGCCGGAATCGGCAGAAATCAGGGGCTTCAGAAATAAAGGCAGAAAGAAGTTTACCCGACTCTGCCGCTTATGCGCCTCGCCCTTCTCCATGTTGGATCGTCCTGGCAGGCCAAAGGGGGATTGGAGACAGGGATGGTTTTCCAGCAGGTGATAGAGAAAAGCCAGCTTGCTGCGAACCTCGACGATGGCCAACGTACCCATCAGCGATATGCCGAGTTGTCCGCTCACCGGTGGTGATCACCGGTCGAGAGGCTGTAGATGTGCCAGGGCAGGCCGGCGCCAGTCAGCGCCGAGGCCGATAGGTTGACCGCGAGTGGATGGTCCTGGGCAATAGCGGCGCCGGCGAGGACAAAAACGATGACGAGAACGGTGAGCGGGTGACGGCCTCCAAAAAAGTATCTTGCAGCCGCTGCTTTATATATCCACTGCGGCAGTTGTCATGAATAGCAGCAGAGTTCCGATCTTCTACTTTTTGAAATAGCTGAAAATTCCCAGATCCCCGATTCGGCCCCTGGGAGCAGTCGGGTCGTTTTCATCCACGGGGGGGCTTCTCAGGGCATCACCGATAATCATGCCGCCGATGGTGCCATAGAGCAGTGCCGCACCGCCGCCCGTCATCAGCACGTTCATTTCCGTACCGATGCCGACGCCGGTAAAGAGCAGGCCGGTGACCAGGCCGACGAACCCCAGAATGATGGCGCCCAGCCTTTTGTCGCCGGTTCTTTGCACCGCCCAGCCGCCAACGGCCCAGGCCAGCATGGCGTAGACCGCAAAGCCGCCGAGGCCCCAGCGGGCTGCAAAACTGTCCATACCGACCACCATTTCCAGGGCCGACGGGATGATGGTAGTGGTCAGGCTCAAACCGGCAAAACAGCTGAGCACTGTTGCACCGATCGAACGGAACCTGATGCTCATTATGAAATGAGTAATTCCTGCGTTAAAGCGACGAATCATCTTGACGATCATGTTTCCACTGCTCTCCACTGTTGATGCCGAAACATGCATGCCAGACTCCCTGGGGCGATGACTATACCCGAAAATGACGCTGGTGGGTTAAAAAAATCCCCCTCCCCTGGACGGGGAGGGGGGAGTTCACAGCAAGGAAGAACCAGGCTTCAAGTTGACGGATCAGTGGTGCGACGGCGGCGCCAGCTTGCCGGGGTAGCGGAGGTTGCCGACCAGGTCCTGAATCTCCTGCGGCGGCTCCTTGGTGAGCTTGCCGACCACGTACATGGTGATGAAGTTGAGGGCGGCGCCGACGGTGCCGATCCCCTCCGGCGAGATGCCGAACCACCAGCCGGCGGCATTGTTGGCTGCCGGGTTGATGAACTTGAAGTAGCTGATGTAGGCGGCGACAAAGACGATGCCGACGATCATCCCGGCGATGGCCCCTTCCTTGTTCGCCTTCTTGTTGAAGACCCCCATGAGGATGCAGGGGAAGAAGGAGGCGGCCGCCAGACCGAAGGCGAAGGCGACGACCTGGGCGACGAAGCCCGGCGGATAGATGCCGAAGAGACCGGCGATGCAGACGGCGACACCGGCCGCGATACGCGCCCAGACGAGCTCGGCCTTCTCGGACATGTTCGGCGTGACGATACCCTTCATCAGGTCATGCGAGATGGCGGCAGAGATGACCAGGAGCAGACCGGCCGCGGTGGAGAGGGCGGCGGCCAGGCCGCCGGCGCCGATGAGACCGACGACCCAGTTGGGCAGCTTGGCAATCTCCGGGTTGGCGAGAACCATGATATCCTGGTCGATCTTGACTTCGTTGGCGGACTCGGGCTTATCCCAGGCACCCTTGGCGATCGTCATGATGCCGTCGCCGTTCTTGTCATTGAATTTAACCAGACCGGTCTTTTCCCAGTTTTTGAACCAGGAGGGTGCATCGGCATAGCTGACGTTGTGAATCGACTTGATGAAATTGGTGCGGGCGAAGACGGCAATCGCCGGGGCGGTGGTGTAGAGCAGGGCGATGAAGATCAGCGCCCAGCCGGCGGAGGAGCGGGCGTCGCGCATCTTCGGCACGGTGAAGAAGCGGATGAGGATGTGCGGCAGACCGGCGGTGCCGATCATCAGCGACATGGTGATGAACCAGACGTCGATCCGCGGCCTTACCCCGGAAGTGTAGGCGGCAAAGCCAAGGTCTTTCTGGATGCCGTCGAGGACTTCGAGGAGATATTTGCCCTGGGTACCCGGGTCGTTGAGGAGGGCGGCTCCTTCGGCGGTGACGGAGGAGCCCAGGCCGAGCTGCGGAATCGGCACGCCGGTGAACATCATCGAGATGAAGATCGCCGGAATCAGGTAGGCGGTGATGAGCACGCAGTACTGGGCGACCTGGGTGTAGGTGATCCCCTTCATGCCGCCGAGGGTGGCATAGAAGAAGACCAGGGCCATGCCGATGATGACGCCCATGTTGATGCTGACCCCCATGAAGCGGGAGAAGACGACGCCGACGCCGCGCATCTGGCCGGCGACGTAGGTGAAGGAGACGAAGATCGCGCAGACCAGCGAGACGACGCGGATGGTGTTGGAATAGTAGCGGTCCGCCATGAACTGGGGGATGGTGAACTTGCCGTATTTACGCAGATAGGGGCCGAAGAGCATGGCG
>DASPGW010000086.1 GCA_035620395.1 Desulfuromonadales bacterium
CGCCGATGTGCTGCAGCGATTTCCGGCGCAGCTCGTTCGCCTCCATGGAGATGAACCACTGCTCGGTGGCGCGGAAGATGATCGGCTTCTTGCAGCGCCAGCAGTGCGGGTAGCTGTGGGAAACCTTCCCCTGTTTGAGCAGGGCACCCACCTCTTCGAGCTTGGCGTTGACTGCCGGGTTGACCTCGGGGACCTTCTCGCCGCCGAAGAACTCAAGACTCTCGACGTAGCGGCCGTAGTTGTCGACCGGGTTGTAGACCTCCAGGCCATAGCGCAAGCCGACCTGATAGTCGTCCTGGCCGTGCCCCGGCGCGGTGTGGACGCAGCCGGTGCCGGCCTCCAGGGTGACGTGATCGCCGAGCATGATCAGCGAATTGCGCTCGTAGAGGGGGTGGCGGCAGTTGCGCCGTTCGAAGAGTCCGGCTTCGAAGGTGGCGAGGACGCGGTAGTCGGCCATCCCCAGTTCCTGCATCACTTGGGCGCAGAGCCCTTCGGCCAGCACCAGCACCTCGTCGCCGGCCTCGACGGCCACGTAGGGAAGCGTCGGGTTGAGGCAGATGCCGAGGTTGGCCGGGATGGTCCAGGGGGTGGTGGTCCAGATGACGAAGGAGAGTTTTTTCCCCTGCAGGGTCGAAAGCTCGGCGGGGAGCTCGTCGGCGTAGGGGAACTTGACGTAGATGGAGGAGGAGGTGTGGTCGGCGTACTCCACCTCGGCCTCGGCAAGGGCGGTGACGCAGGAGGAGCACCAGTGGACCGGCTTCTTCCCCTTGAACAGGCCGCCGCGCTCGGCGAAGCGGGCGAGCTCGCGGGCGGTGGCCGCCTCGTAGTGGTGGCTCATGGTCAGGTAGGGGTTCTCCCACTCGCCCAGCACGCCCAGGCGCTGGAATTCCTCACTCTGAATCGCCACCCACTCGCTGGCATAGCTGCGGCACTGCTTGCGGAACTCGGACTTGGAGAGCTCGCGCTTCTTGATCCCCAGCTTCTTGTCGACCATCAGCTCGATCGGCAGGCCGTGGCAGTCCCAGCCCGGCACGTAGGGGGCGTAGTACCCCTGCATGCGCCGGCTCTTGATGACGATGTCCTTGAGGATCTTGTTGAGGGCGTGGCCGATGTGGGTGTGGCCGTTGGCGTAGGGAGGGCCGTCGTGCAGGACGAAGCGGGGCCGACCCTGGCCGGCCGCGTCGATCTTCCCGTAGAGCCCGATCTCCTCCCACCGCTTGAGCATCTCCGGTTCGCGCTGAGGCAGGTTCCCGCGCATCGGAAATTCCGTCTCGGGCAGGTTGAGGGTCTCTTTATAATCCATGACGTTCCTCCCGTCGCTACTCGCAGGGTGCCAAAAATCAAGTCCTGTAAATTAGCAAAACGGCCGGATAAGTCAAGGGAAAAGGGGGTTCGGGAGGGTGCCCGCAGGCCGGCAGAGAGGGTGGCGCAGGGGATTGCGGGCGGGCGCCGGGAACCCCCTGCACCCGCCCTTCATCTGCTGCTCGCTCAGGCCGGGAAGCTCAGGCGCTGAACTGGGAAGCCCCGCCGCCGTCCTGCTCGAGCATATTGAGGCTCAGGCGCAGCAGCGCGGAGATGTTGGTGCCGGCTGCCCTGGCTTTTTCCTGCAGAGTCTGCAGCTCGGCGTTGTCGACCCGGCAGGAGATGATGAATTTCTTTGGATTGTCGACGCTTTTGCCCATGGTGTGACTCCTTTACGCATTAAGTTGTTCGGGCCGCAGGTGCCCGGTTCTGTCAAGATGACTGCGTATACACCATTGCAAAGGCATTGCCAGATTCGCAGAAAACAGATTGTAAAAAAATTCACAAATGGGTAAAGCTACTTACAGTGTTTTTTCGAGAAGAGCAGAGGTTCGTACCGCCGTTTGTTAAATGGACAGAATGATACATTTTCAGACGCGGTGGGACTGTTCTGTCCAGCATGCGTGCCATCCGTGGCACGGCTGAGTGATGGCTTCGGTCGCAGGCGGAACGCGTCTGGAAGGGGATTCCCGACGGCGGGGTTCCTTGCAATGTATGGCCTGTACTTTATCCTTTCCAGAGGGTTACGGCGCAAGACGCGAGAGGATCAAACTACGTGACAATGCATTGGTGCATATTGTCCGGGCTGGCAATGGCGTGCGCGGCACCCTGTCTGGTTCGGATATTTCCGCGCCGGGCCGGGTGGCTGTTGAGTCTGCTGCCTCTGGTTCTGACCGGTTTGTTCCTGTCGCGCATCAGGCCCATCGCCAGTGGGGCGGTCATCGTGGAGTCGCTCGCCTGGATGCCGAGCCTGGGCGTCAGCCTCTCGTTCTACCTGGACGGCCTCAGTCTCCTCTTTGCCCTGCTGATCTGCGGGGTCGGCACCTTGATCGTCATCTATGCCGGCAGCTACCTGGCGGGTGAGCCGCACCTCGGCCGCTTTTATTTCTGGCTGCTGTTGTTCATGACCGCCATGCTCGGTCTGGTGCTGTCCGGGAACCTCATCACCCTCTTCGTCTTCTGGGAACTGACCAGCATCACTTCCTATTTCCTCATCGGTTTCGAGGACCGGCAGGAATCCAGCCGTTCGGCAGCCCTCCAGGCCCTGCTGGTGACCGGTCTGGGCGGGCTGGCCATGTTGGCCGGCTTCCTCCTGCTCGGCCTCGCCGCCGGCAGTCTTGAGCTGTCCGCCCTGCTGGCAGCCGGCGACGGGGTGCGCAGCCATCCTCTCTACCTGCCGATTCTGCTGCTGGTCCTGGCG
This sequence comes from Desulfuromonadales bacterium, assembly GCA_035620395.1. Classification (NCBI taxonomy): domain Bacteria; kingdom Pseudomonadati; phylum Thermodesulfobacteriota; class Desulfuromonadia; order Desulfuromonadales; species Desulfuromonadales bacterium. The sequence goes on from DASPGW010000086.1 coordinate 2,723, forward strand.
GGTGCCTTCACCAAGTCGGCCCAGTTTCCCTTCCACTTCTGGCTCCCGACGGCCATGGCGGCGCCGACGCCGGTCAGCGCCTACCTGCACTCGAGCACCATGGTGAAGGCGGGGCTCTACCTGCTGGCCCGGCTCTCGCCCGTTCTCGGCGGCACCGCTCTCTGGTGGTGGGGCCTGACGATTGCCGGTGGTGCGAC
>DASPGW010000087.1 GCA_035620395.1 Desulfuromonadales bacterium
ATCCGGCACCACACCTTGCGGCCCGCTTCGCCGCCAAGGAAGCGTTCCTCAAGGCGCTCGGACTTGGCCTGCGCCAGGGAATCAGCTGGCAGCAGATGGAAGTGACGCGCGACGAACTCGGCAAGCCGTCATTGCAGCTCAGCGGTCGGGCTGCCGAGATTTACCACGAGCGGGGCCTCTCCCGCCTCCTCCTATCCTACAGCCACGATGGAGATTATGCCTTCGCCACCGTCATTCTGGAGGGGCCATGAAACTGCTGACCGCTGACGAGATGCGCGAGCTCGACCGTCGGGCCATTGAAGAGATCGGCATCCCCGGCGTCGTGTTGATGGAGAACGCCGGCCGCGGCACTGCCGAACTGCTCTGCCGGCGGTTTGCCGATCTGTGGCCCGGACCGGTGCTTATCCTGGCGGGGAAGGGGAATAACGGCGGCGACGGCTATGTCATCGCCCGCCACCTGCTTAACCGCGGCTGGCGGGTGCGGACGGTGGTTTTGACCGATGAAGCGCAGGTGAGCGGCGATGCGGCCATCAATCTGGCGGCGTTGCAGCGTTCGGGCGGCGAGGTGGTCTTCGCCGACGACGGCGAGCGGCTCTCCCGCGCCCTGCGGCAGGGAAAGGCGTCCCGGCTGGCGGTCGATGCCCTGCTCGGCACCGGCCTCGCCAACGAGGTCGGCGGCCATTATGCCGTCGCCATCGACTGGCTCAACGGCTCCGGCGTGCCGGTGCTGGCGGTCGACATCCCCTCCGGCGTCGACGCCACCAGCGGCCGCATCCTCGGCCGGGCGGTGCGGGCCGACCTGACCGTCACCTTTGCCCTGCCCAAACTCGGCCACGCTCTCTATCCGGGGGCCGGCCTGTGCGGTGCTCTCGAAGTTGTCGATATCGGCATCCCGGCCGCCCTGCTGGCCAAGACGCAGTACCTGCACCTGCTGGTCGATGCCGCTGCCGCAACCCCCTTGCTGCCGGCCCGCCCGGCCACCGGGCACAAGGGGACCTTCGGCCACCTGCTGGTGGTCGCCGGCTCCACCGGCAAGGCGGGAGCGGCGGCAATGACTGCCGAAGGCGGCCTGCGCAGCGGTGCAGGGCTGGTGACCGTTGCCGGCCCGGCGACCGTCCAGGCCGCCCTGGCGATCAAGCTCACCGAGGCGATGACCGAGCCGCTGGCCGAGGTCGGCGGGGCCCTCAGCCTGCAGGCCCTGGCGGCGCTGCAGTGGCTCGCCGAGGGGAAATCGGCCCTCGCCCTGGGTCCCGGTCTGGGGCAGGCCGATGAGACCTTCGCCCTGGTGCGGCGCCTGGTACGCGAATCTCCGTTGCCCCTGGTCCTCGACGCCGACGGTCTCAACGCCATCGCCGAGCACCCCGCAGTGCTGCGCGAGCGCCCTCCCGGCAGTGCCGTGCTCACCCCCCATCCCGGCGAGATGGCCCGCCTGACCGGCAGGAGCGTGGCCGAGGTGGAAGCCGACCGCGTCGGCGTCGCCCGGGAGTTCGCCCGCCGACACCGGGTCGTGCTGGTTCTCAAGGGGGCGCGAACCGTTACCGCCCTGCCCGACGGGCGGGTGCTGCTCAACGGCAGCGGCAACCCGGGGCTCGCCTCCGGCGGCATGGGGGATGTTCTGACCGGCCTGATCGGCGGTCTGCTGGCCCAGGGGCTGTCGCCGGCGGACGCCGCCGTCCTCGGCGTCTATCTGCACGGCCGGGCCGCCGACCGGCTGCAGCCGACCCTGGGAAGCGCCGGGATGATCGCCACTGATCTTCTGCGTGAATTGCCGGCCACACGCAAGGAGCTTGCCGATATTGGCCGGTAGGGGCGTGATTCATCTCGCCCGGGGATGCAATGTAATTAAAGGGCGCAATGTAATTGCGCCGCTACGGAACCCTTTGAAAGGAATTCACCATGCTTAAAGCCAAGGACATCATGACCCGCACCGTCCATACGGTCAGTACCGATACCGAGGTCGAGGAACTCGCCCGCCTCTTCGTCGAAACCGGGGTGAGTGCGATGCCCGTTCTCGATGCCAAGGGCGCGTTGCAGGGGATCGTCACCGAAACTGATCTGGTCGAGCAGAACAAGCCGCTGCATATCCCGACGGTGATATCCATATTCGACTGGGTCCTCTATCTGGAGAGCGAGAAGAACTTCCGGGAGCAGGTCGAGAAGATGACGGCGAGAAAGGTCGGGGAGATCTGCACCCGGGAGGTTGTCACCTGTACTCCGGAGACGCCGGTCGCCGAAATCGCCGCCCTGATGGTCGATCACAAGGCGCACCTGATCCCGGTGGTCGAGGGAGAGAAGGTGGTCGGCGTCGTCGCCCGCCTCGACATCATCCGGGCCATGGGGCGTTAGCTTTGGGCGTATGGAGTGTGCACACCACCGCTCCCGGCGAAACGTGGGAGCTGGGCCGGGCGCTCGGCATGGCATTGCAGGAGTCCGCACTGATCCGGCTCAGCGGTGAATTGGGTGCGGGCAAGACCTGCTTTGTTCAGGGCCTCGCCCGTGGACTGGGGGTGGCCGAAGAGGAAGCTGTCACCAGCCCGACCTTTACCCTGATGAATCACTACCACGGGCGGCTCGATCTCTATCATTTCGACCTTTATCGCCTTGCTCATGCCGATGAGCTGATCGAGATGGGAATGGACGAATTTCT
>DASPGW010000088.1 GCA_035620395.1 Desulfuromonadales bacterium
CGTAATCGCGGGCAAAGGGTACGCCCTGGGCCACGCACTGGTCGATGATGTTGTTGGAAACCTGGGCCAGACGCCAGACGTCGGCCTCACGGGCGCGGAAGTCGCCACCCTTGATGGTGTCATAGAAGAGGCGGTAGATGCTGTCGCCGTCATTTGGGTAGTTCTTGGCCGCGTTGATCCCGCCCTGCGCCGCGATGGAGTGGGCGCGACGGGCGCTGTCCTGGTAGCAGAAGGCCTCGACGTTGTAGCCGAGTTCACCAAGGGTGGCAGCAGCGGCGCCGCCGGCCAGGCCGGTACCGACAACGAGAACCTTGTACTTGCGCTTGTTGGCCGGGTTGACCAGCTTCATGTCGAAGCGGTGCCGGTCCCACGAGGTCTGGATGGGTCCTTTAGGACATTTGCCGTCGAGTATCACTGTTTAACCCCCTATGGCTCGAAAGAAGATCAGAACGGGAATGATGAGAAAACCGATGGCCACAACGCCGGCAGTCCACCGCCCACAGGTGACCAGGGGGGGCTGGGTGGAGTCGTTGGTCAGCCCGAGCGACTGGAAGAAGCTCTGGATGCCGTGGCGCAGGTGCAGCAGAAGAATGACCATCGCTACCACGTAAACGATGGCGGTCGGGAACTGCTGGAAGGCGGCAGTCACCATCCCAAATACGTTGAAGCGGCCCATTGCATCCTCACCCGTAACGACGCCCGGGATGGCATGCAGGGTGAAATGCAGCAGGTGGTAGATGACGAACGCGCCGAGGAGCAGGCCGGTCCAGATCATGGTCAGGGCGGAAAAGGTGGTCTTGTCGTTCTGCTTCTTGGCGTAGTCGACCGGACGCGCCGCCTTGTTCTCAAGATAGAGGGTAAACCCTATCCAGATGTGCACCACGAACGCCAGCGCCATCAGCGCCCGGAAAGCGTAGAGGGCCGGAGGAAACACCCGCAGATGCTCGGCATAGGCGTTGAGCCCGTTTTCACCGCCGAAAGTTGTCATGTTGCCCAGCATGTGGGCGACGACGAACAGGACCATGAGCAGGCCCGTTATCGCCATGATAAATTTCTTGCCTAGTGAAGTTTTGTACCATCTCATGGCAACATCCCATCCCTTGTGAAAGAATTTTTACCAACAGAAGAAATTCAGGACTAACATGCAGGGGTTTCGGCCCCATGCTTTCCCGCCGACCACGTTTTGCCAGAACCAGCAGCGGCACCGGGGACTTTCGCCGACATTCCGGCTAAAAACCGTGTGCCAACCGGAGGTCCTCGCCAACCGCTGAAAGATTCCATCGCCTTACCTCCTGGTGAAGGGGTGATTAAAATTCATCACTGCCGCCGACACGATGACGCGACAATTTCCAGCAATGTAAATACAGATTTAAGTAACATTCGCAGCGTATACATGTCAACTCAAAAGTGCACACAGTATACAGTTGTCAAACACCGTTGGGATCCCTCCGGACAGTATCCTGCCCCCGCAAAACCTATGGATTCAGAAACAATATTTTATCCGGACTAAAACCACATCCGGTTGCTTTACCGGCGTATTTCTGTTACGTTCTCGGGGATTCGAGCGCCGCCGCAGCGGGCAGCGGTGCATGGGATTTTGCTCCTCACAACGAGACCCGGAAATTCAAGACATGTTCCGATTCGACCTGCTCTGCACCGACCCCGCCACCGCGGCCCGCCGCGGGCGCCTCACCACTCCGCACGGTGTCATCGAAACACCTATTTTCATGCCGGTCGGCACCCACGCGGCGATGAAGGCGATGACCCCGGCGCAAGTCGGGGAGACCGGTGCCCAGATCATTCTTTCAAACACCTACCACTTGCATCTCAAGCCGGGCGAGGGCCTGATCCAGAAAGCAGGCGGCCTGCACCGCTTCATGAACTGGGAGAAGCCGATCCTCACCGACAGCGGCGGTTTCCAGGTCTTCTCCCTGCCGAAGAAGAAAATCACCGAAACGGGGGTCTTTTTCCGTCACGAGGTGACCGGTGAAGAAATATTTCTTGGCCCGCGCGAAGCAACGGCCATCCAGAACGCCCTCGGCGCCGACATCATCATGGCCTTCGACGAGTGCATCCCCTACCCTTCGACCCACGATTACGCGGCCAGGTCGATCAAGAAGACCCTGCGCTGGGCCGAGGAGTGCCTGAAAAGCCACGGCCGCCCGGACCAGGCCCTGTTCGGCATCGTCCAGGGGAGCGTCTACGAGGATCTGCGTCGCGAGTGTGCCCGGGAGCTGACGGCACTCGATCTCCCCGGCTACGCCATAGGCGGGGTGAGCGTCGGCGAGGGGCTTGAGCTGCTGAAGAAGGTGGTCGACTATACCGCCCCTTTCCTGCCGGCCGACAAACCCCGTTACCTCATGGGCGTGGGGCTGCCCGAAGACATTCTGGAAAGCATCGAGCGCGGGATGGACATGTTCGACTGCGTCATCCCGACCCGCTACGCCCGCAGCGCCACCCTCTTCACCAGCCGCGGCAAGCTGCGTCTCACCCACCGCCGCTATCGGCGCGACTTTTTCCCGGTTGATGCCGCCTGCGACTGCTACTGCTGCCGCAACTTCACCCGCGCTTACCTGCACCACCTCTACAACGCCAATGAGATTCTCTCGGCGATCCTGGCGGCGATTCACAACGTTCGCTTCTACCTGGGCATGATGGAGGGGGCACGGCGGGCTATCGAGGCTGGGGACTTCAGAGCGTACAAGGAGGAATTCCTCGGCCGCTACGGTTTTGGCAAGGAAGAGGAATAAGTCCAAGGTCCCGAGTCACGGGGCCAACGGATCCTGATGATTTTAGAATTGTGGGCCTTGGACTCGGAACTTTGCACCCGGGGTTTTGCAATGGTTGAAGAAAAGCCGGCCGGCCACCTCGACTTGTCCCTGGCGCGGCGCCTGCACAAGGCCCTCAACGCTGACCCGGATGGGCTGTTCCAGGTCATTCAGGACCCAGCACCGGAAGTTCTGCGTACGGCCTTGAAGAACCCACACCTTGGCGAAGAACACCTGCTCGCCCTGCTCAAACGACGCGACCTCCCCGAGGACCTCATCAAGGCCGTCTCCCAACTCGAACGCAGCAAAATGAGCCATCGCCTTCGGCTGGCGCTGGCCAAAAACCCCGGCACTCCAAACCCGGTGGTCCTCGCCATCCTGCCGCAACTCCACCTCTTCGAACTGCTCGATCTCTGCCTTCTCCCCGGCATCACCCCCGACCAACGCTACTCCGCCGAGCGGCAAATCCACCAGCGGCTGGCGAATACGCCGCTCGGCAACAAGGTGATCCTGGCCCGCCGCGGAACGGCGTCCCTGGTCGGTGAACTGCTCAAGGGGGGGGAACTGCAAGTGCTGGAAGCCTCTCTCGACAACCCTCGGCTAAAGGAGGTTTCTCTGCTGCAGTTTCTCGGCGGGCCCAAAGCCGACGCCGAGACGATTTCGATGATCGCCCGCCATCCCCGTTGGCACAACCGCCCGAATCTGCGGCTTGCCATCCTCAAAAATCGCAGGACACCTGCCATCTGGTTTACACTCTTCCTGCCCCGCCTCGTCACCACGGACCTCCACAACCTTGTCTCCTCGCGCAGACTCGACCCGAGCCAGAAAATGCAGGTGGAGGAAGAGTTGAAGAAACGCCGGCACGGCTGAGCAAGAAAAAAGGCGGCCCGATTGGCCGCCTTTCCGTTCGCCCCGAACGTCATCCCCTAGCTGCCGGAAGCATTCACTATGCGAACAAAGCGTCGATAAGGTCAAAGTCGAAACGTTTTTCCGCCAGGGTCTGAATCAGGGCGATCTTTTCGTTGTCTTCGGCAGTGAGTTTGGAAACGTCTTCGGAAACATCCAGAAAAATTTCGGTCGTCGTGCGTTCGGTGCGCATATAGGGGATGTTGCTGCGGTCGAGAATCTTCTGGGTAATATTGGACAGGGGCGCAACTCCGGGGATGATCAGTCCAACGATTTTCGAACGGTATTCGGGCAGAGTGTACAGGTTGGCCAGGGTCACCAGCAACTCATCGCGCGAACTGGTCACCAGGAGCAAGGTTGATTCCTGCAATATTTCAACCACCCGCTGGGTGGAAGCAGCGCCAATCTGGACGTGGTGAACGATACGCATGTCCTCCTCGCTGTTACCTCGAATGGGGAGCCCCAGCACGCTGGAAATTCGGCGCAAGGTCGGATTGGCGAGGATAGGCTGATAGTTGAAGCCACCGATGACCTTGATGCCGCTATTCCGAAAAGCCAGATTCAGGTAATGGAGGGTTTCCTCGCGTTTTTCCGGCATGATCTTGTTGGCCACGATCGCCCTGATCTCTGCCCCTTTCTGATGGAACAGGGCGGCGTTCATACCGACCGAGTCGACCACGTTGCCGATGCCGCCGCCAGTGACCATCATTACCGGTGCATCAACCATCCGGGCGATATGCGCATTGCTCATGCCGAGGACGGTGCCGACGCCACTGTGTCCCGCTCCCTCGACAATAAGAAAATCACATTCCCTGTCCAGCACCTCGACCGCCTTCAGGACCTTCTGCTCGAAATCGGCCGTTGAAATCTCCCCCTCCAGCACCTTTTTGGTGGTTCCTGGCTGCAACACCACCGGCGACATGTATTCAAGGTACTTTTCGAGCCCGTACACCTGGGCCATGAGAGCCGCGTCCTTGTCGACCAGTCGCCCATTCAACGTCGCCAATTTCGGGCCGATCGGCTTGATGAAGCCTATCCTGTCGTATTTCCTGCGGGCAAGGTGCAGCAGTGAGAGACTGGTCGTAGTCTTGCCGCTGTTCTGTCCCGTCGCCGCCACGAATATTCTTTTGGCCATCTTTTTCTCCGCCACTCCTTGGATGTCCAGCAATCCGGCCTGCTCAACACAGTAACACCTTGCTTATCACTCGTAAAATGTATACGCATTAATTATCAACAGAAAAAGCCGCCTGCTGACATTTTATCAGCGAAGCGGCCCAAGCTGTACCCACAACTCCAAATTCATTTCATTCAGTCGCCACCACAAAGCTGTTGGGATATCCGTTGACCTCGAAACTGAGCCTGGCCACTTCGGCGGCTTCGATGGTCGGGTAGCGGCCAGCCCGCACCCGATAGAAAAGCTTGCCGCCGACCCACCCTTCCTGAACACCGGCGTAGCCGTAACGCGCCTGCAACTGGGCCGAAAGACGACGTGCATTGTCCTGCACGGTAAAGGCACCGACCTGGACGCTATAGCTATCGACGGTATAGCTCTTGGGCTGGCGATAGGCGACGTGGCCGGCAGAGCTCGTCTCCTGGTAACCAAGAGCCTCGATGCGGACCGGCGCCGTGCCTGGTCCGACGACCCCCAGGGCATTGGCGGCCGAGTAGGAAAGATCGATGATGCGCCCCCTGATAAAGGGTCCGCGGTCGTTGACGCGCACCACCGTCTCCCTCCCGTTGGCCTGGTTGGTTACCTTGACCGAGACGCCAAGCGGCAGTGTCTTGTGGGCCGCAGTCATTCCGTACATGTCGTAGATTTCGCCATTGCTGGTGTACTTGCCGTGGAAGTCCTTGCCATACCAGCTGGCGATCCCTTCCTCGACGAAACGGACATGTTCCGCTTCACTTCGCCGCATCGGCTCGTAGCGCTCACCATTGACTTCGTAGGGTTTCTCCCATCCCTTCAGCCCTTTGGTTTCCGGCGTATCGATAACGCGTGAGCGGTAAGCCGGACGCGAGCAGGCGCCAAGGAGCAGGAAGACCAGAATCAGAAAAATGTAACGATTGCGCATGCAATAAATCCAGCAGGTTTAATAGGACGTATGTGACGCATGGGACCTATATGTCTCATAAGTCCCATAGGTCGCAGCAGTCCCATGCCTTAAGCTACTCTTCCACCCTCGTCATGGCCCGGAATTTCTGGTAGCGCTGTTCGACCAGTTCCTCGGCCGAGAGCTTCTGCAGTTCATCAAGATGCTTCTTGAGATATTTCTTGACACTGGCGGCAGCAAGCTGCGGATCATTGTGGGCGCCGCCGACAGGCTCGGGAATGACGTCATCGATGACGCAGCCAAGTTCGAGGATGTCGGTTGCTGTGAGCTTGAGCGCCTCGGCTGCCAGCGGTCCCTTGGTCCCGTCGCTCCAGAGGATGGCCGCACACCCCTCGGGAGAGATGACCGCATAGACCGAGTACTCCATCATCAGCACGCGGTTGCCGATGGCGATGGCGAGGGCCCCTCCGGAGCCACCCTCGCCGGTCACAGTGACAATGACCGGCACGGTAAGCGCAGCCATCTCCCGCAGGTTTCGGGCGATCGCCTCGGCCTGGCCGCGTTCTTCGGCGCCGATTCCGGGAAAGGCGCCCGGGGTGTCGACGAAGGTAAAAATCGGCAGTCCGAACTGTTCGGCCATCTGCATCACCCGCAACGCTTTGCGATACCCCTCGGGGTTGGGCATGCCGAAGTTGCGGTAGACCTTCTCTTTGGTGTCGCGTCCCTTCTGGTGCCCGATGACACAGCAGGGTTTGCCGTCAAAGCGGGCAAAACCGCAAACGATAGCCGGATCGTCACGGAAGTTGCGGTCGCCGTGAACTTCGAACCAGTCGGTGAAAATATGCTGGACGTAATCGAGGGTGAAGGGACGGTTGACATGGCGGGCGAGCTGGGTTCGCTGCCAGCGGGTCAGGCTGGAGAAGATTTCTTCACGCAGCTTGTCAGCCTTCTTCTCCAGTTTCTTGATTTCGTTGGAGAAATCTACTTTTTCTGTGGAGTATTCCTTCAGCTCGCGAATCTTCTGCTCCAGTTCGACCAGGGGTTTTTCAAAATCGAGAAAGAATTGCATCGGGATCTCCTTTTAAATCGGTCACGGAATAAAGGTTAAGAGCAAACGGGTTAAATCTCCTCCGCCCTTAGCCCGTTTTCAATCGAACGTCACAACATTGTAACCGAACAGTTTTTCGGCTTCGTCCATTATCTCATCGTTGGCCGCAACTTTAAGATTTTCGGGCAGGCCGATCACCGTTTCGCTGCGGTTGGGAATAACCAGATGGATCAGCGCTTCGCAGTTTCCGCGATGGCGCGCCATGACGTTT
>DASPGW010000089.1 GCA_035620395.1 Desulfuromonadales bacterium
AGGGAACGGATCGGGCGCTCTTCCAGATCGACGAAGCAGCCGCGTGCCGCGTCCCAGCCGATTTCGCCGATGTCGAGGGCGCAGGTGTCGAGCCCCGCCTGGATCGCCGTGTCGCGCAGGTAGTCGAGGTTGCCGCAGTCCTCGCGGCTGGCGCCGGTTGCGGCAAAGTGCATCAGGCCGCCGGCTTTTCCGGCCCAGTCGCTCCAGCCGGCGATGAGCTTTTCGTGGATCGAGTTGAACTGGTCCGCTTCCGGAAAGACCTCCTTGAGCCAGAACCACTGGACGACGCTCGCCTCCAGCAGGGCGGTGGGGGTGTCGGCGTTGAATTCGAGCAGCTTCGGGGGGTGTTCGCCGTCGTAGACGAGGTCGAAGCGGCCGTAGAGGGAGGGGGCGTCGGCCTCCCAGGAGCGCACGATCAGCTCTTCGAAGGCCACGGGGATCTGCAGCCGGCTGAACAGGCGCCGGTCGATGACGTGCTGCGCCGCCTGCAGCGCCATGTCGTACAGTTCCTGGCTGGCGGCCTCCAGCGTGTCGATCTGCGCCGCCGAGAAGCGGTAGGCCGCCGACTCGTCCCAGTAGGGGGCGTTGTCGATGGTGTGGTAGTGCAGGCCGAGCGCCTCGACCTTCTCCTGCCAGCCGGGGCGCGGGGTCAGGGCGATCCGCTCCATCAGCCCCCTCCGCCGTGGAAGCCGGCCATGGAGCCGAAACCGCCCCGCGCCACGGAGAAGGCGCGCACCGAGGGCGTCCCGCGCAAGGTGCCGCCGCTGCCGTAATAGCGGGGGCCGAAAAAGTAGCCGACGGGGTGATGCGAGCCGCCGTAGCTGCTGTTGGCCGCGGTGACCTCCTCGCATTCCTGGCCGCTTCCCCAGTCCTGGAGGCAGTCCTCGCGGGACTTGTAGACGTTGCGCTGCTCCTGCTGACAGCCGGTCAGGGCCACCATGCCGACCAGGACGAGTGAAATCTGCAAACTGCTGCGCCGCTTCATTGCATCCCCCGAAGAAATCCTTTCTTTTTCTCTCCGGAACGCCTCCGGCGCCTGTTTCCGATTCATTTGAACGAAGGCGTTCACAGGGTATGAAAATAGTCACTTATGTGAGCCAAGGCAAGTGAAATGGTCAGCGGAGACCGGGTAGGCAGGCTTGATGTCGGGTCGATAGTGTCAGGTCTACACTTTGACAGTTTGTCAATGTGTAGACCTGACACCCATGGGTGACACTGCCGACAGGTCAGGGGACATTCCATGCCCTCTCTCACCTTTACTCTCAGATTCCCTTCTGACGCACGCGGAATGGGACCGCGGTCGACCAGCGTCCATTTCCCAGGATGACCCAGGGGCCGCGCGCGTACCACGACAGCGCGGAATCCCAGTACACGCAGTCATTCGGGGCATCGTAGCGGATCGTGAACTCTACCGTATGTGCCCCCGGGGAGAGGGACACCACGGCACCGCCCCGGGCCGAAGGCTTGTACGGCCATCCCGAGTAGGAGTAGAGGGCGGCGCTTCCGGAGCGGGCGGTCACGGGCACCCCGTCGACCACCACGCCCGAGGTCAGGGCGTAGTCGGCGCTCAGGTCTACCCCCTCGCAACCGATGTGGACGGACACCACCAGCTTGTCTCCGGCGGTCAGGTCCATGGAGGAAAGAGAGGCGCTGCCGCACCCGGAGGCCAGGATCGAGTAGTCGAGATCGGTGCACATCGGCGGCACCTTCAAGGTGATCTTGCTCTCCGCCTCGCCGAGGAAGATCGGGTCTCCGTGGGTCGGGCCGCTGCCGGTGTCGGGCTTGAGGTAGACGCTGACGGTGACAGTATCCGTGGCGCCATCGGTGACTTCCGGGCCGGCCACGTAGGAGACGTTCGGTGAGGAGGACTCGAAGGCGCTTCCCGAGTGCCCGTTGGCATCCTCCAGATGGCCGTTGCCGCCGCTGACGCTCCACTGATAGACGAAGACCCCCTGCACGCCGCTGGGCGGTTTGGCCGTCAGGGCAATCCGGTCGAGGGGCTCGGCTTCCGCCGCCTCCGGATCAAGGCGGACCATCGGCTTCACCACGGTAACGTCCCAGAGATTGCCGCGCCGCGAGCTGCCGATATCCTTGATGACGGCCCCGATGTCGCCGGCCGTCATCGCCTTGTCGATCGCCTCGATGACCACGTTGGCGTGGGTGAGGCTGGAGATGAGCGCATCGGGGTCGCTGAAGACATCCAGCACGGCCGACTTCTGGAAGGATTCCTGCAGCCCGGTGATAAAGGCCTGCCGGAGTTCGTCACTGCCGGCCAACTCCTTGAAGATGGTCAGCATCGCCTCCTTCCACTCCCCGGCCAGGACCTGATCCTTGGCCTCCGGGAGGGCCTTGAAAACCATCGCCGCGAACGTTTCGCTGATGAACTCGGGGTTTTCCACTTTCAGGGCGGCGTTGATCTTGTCCGAATCGAGGACCCAGGAAAAGGCCACGGGCAGGAGCATGTCCTTGACGAAGGCCGAAGTGGTCAAGGACAGGATGGACCTTTCCCACTCCGGCGCGAATCCGCCGAACCGCGATTCCGAGAAGAAGGCCGGCGACGTGATGTCGAAGGATGGGCCTACCGCGACCACCTGGTAAAAGGTCTTGGCCGTGCCCGTTTCAAGGGGAAGCTCGAAGGGGTTGCTCTGCACCGGGGTCCAGAAAACTTTCTCGTTGAAGATGTCGATGACCGTGCCGAAGACGCCGTTGAGTTGATTGGTCGCCTGCATGGCGGTGGCGTCCATGGCGGGAAAAGGCGGTTGGAGGTCGTAGCGGTTGCCTTCTTCATCCTCGGTCGCCACCTTGTAGGCATAGTAGTAGGATGCCCGGCGGTAGGTGTTCATCAGGATCAGCCCTTCGCCTTCCGGGTTCGGACCGAGTTGCAGCCCCTCCTGCGGATTGGTGGGGTTGACCAGGGTGAGGGTGGTGCCGGGGATGTTGGCGGCCGTTATCTCCGTCGTCGCGGCAGTGCTCCCGGCCACCGCTGCGGACCTCAATCGGGCCGTCTGGACGGAGGGGGCCTGCGGCGGGTTCTGGAGCAGGGAGGTGTGGGCCTGGGACAGGGCCTCGAGCACCTGCGGATCACCGTCCGCCAGGGCGGTGAGGTTTTCGGCCACGCGGCTGGCGATCATCGTCGCCAACTCCTCGGCCTCCGCCGACCCGGCAAGCAGGCTGCGCAGGGTTTCCTGCTCCGCCGCCGGCAGGGTGAAGGCGCCAAGCGCCTGGAAGAGAAGAGCCACGGCGCTCTCTTTGGGACCGATTGCCGCTTGTCCTGCGGAATCGACATAGCCGAGGAAGACCAGCTTCCCGGCCGGGTCGATTACGGCGGCGAGGGACTGGCCATCGCCGTTGACGGGGGCACTGAAGGCGCCGTTCGCGCCGACTTTGGCCGTACCCGCCCCCGTGGCGACGGCGAGGGTCGAGGCGTCGACCGTCGAACCAGCCGGGAGCTGAACGATTCCGGCCACCGACGAACCGGGAGATGGCGACGAGCCACCGCCTCCCCCACCTCCGCATCCCGTAAGAACGAGAAGGGTGGCGCCGAAAAGGGTTAGCAGGAATACCGTGAACGGTTTCAGTCGCAAATTGGCTTTCATCGCGGGATCTCCTTCCTTCTCTGACAAATATCCAGGGGCTCGCGAGCAGTCTTGCAGCCAGCATACCAAGCCGCCTTGCAAACCAAATGTCTTGTGATTTAAGCAAGTTGCAACTTAGTGCAGGCTGCCGCCGAGTCAAGCATTTGACTTGAGGGGAGTCCTGCCGGAGCCGGGATAATTTTTTGACAGGGGGAGAGGAGAGGGCTGGCAGGAGTTTGAACGGGGAGGAATCGATAGGGACGCCCCAGCTACATCCCCGCCGCCCTCTCTAAGAGGCTAAACAGCGTTTGGCTGCAATTTTTAACGAATTTTTTTCTATGCTGTCTACATTTTCAACGGGCAGAATTCATGGCGCACGGGCGCCTAACCATGTTATGAAAATACCTCTTCTAGTAAAAAATCACATATAGGCCTTGCTTTTGCGCCCGCGGCTTTGCTATCCTTAAATCATTTTCAGGACAGATGAACCTCTCTCCCCAAGGAGGCCGAGTATGAAACCGTTCCCCCTCTTGCTGCTCCTGATCGTATCCGGGATCCTCTTCGAAATCCTCTTCCGCCCCTTCGGGCGCCTCGCCGCCCTGATCCAGCGCCTGCAGCGTCTCCCGGCCCGTTTCACGGACAGGCGGCGGAACGCGCTCCCGGCGGCCGGCCTGTCCGGTTCGTCCAGGCGTCCCCTGGCAGACGACGCCTGGCGCCCTGCTGCGCAGTTCTGACGACTGCCCCCCCTGGGCCTGCCCGTCCGGGACCGCATCGCCAGCCAGGCGGCAGGACTCTCCAGAGCCTTACGAAAAAGGGCGGCCCCATCGGCCGCCCTTCGTTCATCCTGCTTGCCCCACTTCTTCGGGACAGAAAATAAATCTACCCCCCATTTTCTCCGTCTTTTCTCCTATTATTCCTCATTATTCCCGAAATGCCCACACACGATTACCTGGGCTTGCGAGGTCCCGGCGCAAAACAACGCCCCGCCTTGGCATCCAGGTCGTCGA
>DASPGW010000090.1 GCA_035620395.1 Desulfuromonadales bacterium
GCATGTTCGGGTGTTTCTTGCTTCGGATGCCTGTCTTGATTCAGGCGGAAAGTGGGTAGCAAGAGAACTGAGGTGCGCATATGAGTAAGGCAGGCCCAACCAGCAATCCAGCGGACGGGGGTACAGCAGTAGTTCTCGAAAAATGTCTATTTGGTGTTTGGTCTCTGCACCGCCGCTGATCTTAACGTTATGCCCTAAATATTAAATGAAGAAAAATAGAATCATAAAATTTTTTATCCCGCACTATGACGAGCTCACGCTATTTGTGATGAGTTTTGTTCTTCTCCTGACCCTTTTCACGAGCCTTCCGAAGGGATTTGGTTTTCAAAATTTCAAGTTTACGGGTGCCCATGTAGGCGTTTTTCTCGCCATCCTTGTAATCCTTTGCGGAGCACTGCTCGCTATCTTCCATGCATTCTCCCCCTCCAAAAAGAGCTTAATAGAAAAGAAATTAATGCTCATTTTTGCAGTGATTACAAACGGGTTTGCGGGGGTTTGGGGCGGAACTTATATGCTTATGAATTCCGAAGGACTTTTATGCATCTTCCCACTATTAAACATCAGCAGCAGCTACTTGCTTTTTGCAATGTTGAAAGGGGGCACCATCGACGAGGACTGCATTTCAGACGAAAATGTAAACTTACTTGAGCTCAGTATCGGAGCATCGATCGCGGCATTGGCATTTATAATATGTAAATATGCTCTTGGCTTTCATTGGGCAGGCACATTATCAATATGTATTTTTTATGCTACAAATTTTAGTGTGCCAGTGATTAAACTGATTTTTAGATCTAAGGCCAGGGCATAACACCGGCATCCACCGGACGGGGTTCCGTCAGTTGCTCTCGAAAAATGTCTACTTGGCTCACGGCCTCTACGCCGCCGGTGATGCCTAACGTTTTAAAAATGAGAAGGCAATGAACCAAGATACAATTTCAAAGATTGCTGCCATTTTAGAGGCCTGGAATCCCCTTGGCGAAAGAGCTGGCAATGTCGAAGGACTTGATGGCTATAAATATGAGGCAATTGACATAATTTCAACCATTCGAGTCATAAATGGAGAAGACAAATACAATAGAGCTATAAAACAGGTACTTGGACAATCATTTGATTTAGAAATTGAAGAGACAAAGCTTCGAGAGGTATCAAAGAAAATTGAAGCAATTTTAAAAGGTGAAATATAGCCAAAATTCCAAACGGATTCACCACGAGCGATCGCGAACAATGTCTTCTAGATTCAGCAACATACCGTGCCAGGTTATCAATCACCGTTGAGCATCACAAGAGAGCACCGATGCACAAAAGCAGGCTAGGAAACGTCGTCATTGACTGTCAGACGGATGACTTGTTTTCCGAGGCGCAGTTCTGGAGTGCTGCACTGGGCTTTCCTCTTCCTCGGGCTCTGGATGCAGCCAGCAACTTTATTCAGCTTGTGACGCCAGCTGGCGAGGTTCAGGTCATCATTCAACGAGTCCGCCACGAACCGCGAGCGCACCTTGATATTGAGACGGACTCAATAGATTTAGAGGTCGCGCGGCTGGAGCGTTTAGGGGCTACCGTTGTAGCCCGCAATAACGGATGGGTCGTCATGCAAGCCCCAAGCGGGCATAGGTTCTGCGTTGGCAGCCCTTATCGTGGCGGCTTCGATCAGGGAGCCAACGTATGGGAGTGATGCCCAACATTTCAATCAAGCCGAAACTCGCTCCTCGCGCGGCTCATCCCAGGCGTTGGGCCTAAAGAGAACAAATACACGAAGAAGACTCTTGAACAGCCGAAAGGCCTGATCTCTCTCCTTTTGGACTCGAGAGCACCTTTAGGGGATCGAGACGACGCAGCGATGGATCTCGGAGCCTGCGATGGACCTGCTGCGGAAGACGCTTTGCTAATGATTGTGACCAGTTCGACTGATGATGAGATACGTTGACTTGGTCCGGCCCCAAGGGCAGAAAGACTGATATTTCCAGACAGAAAGAGGGTAAAAGATGAGCGGTTTGCCAAAATGTCCCAAATGCGGCTCGGCATACACCTACGAAGATGGAACCATGTATGTCTGTCCGGAATGCGCCCATGAGTGGGCAATCGATGCGGTCACGGAGAGCGCGGGTCAACCCCGTGCCGTGCGTGATGCCTATGGGAATTTGCTTCAGGACGGCGACTCGGTTACCGTGATCAAGGACCTGAAGATAAAGGGCTCTTCGTCGGTGGTTAAAGTCGGAACCAAGGTGAAAAGCATCCGCCTCGTCGAAGGGGATCACGATATCGACTGCCGGATCGAGGGGATTGGCGCCATGCAGTTGAAATCGGAATTTGTAAAAAAGGCATAAGGACCGGGTTGTGCTTTGGTCATGAGCGTGGAAACGCCGATCGCCGGCCGCAGTTCCTGCTCCGGTTTCCCCCTGGAGGAATGAGCATGCCTTCAACTCAAGAGGTGCTGTTCGATAAAAGCATTTTCGCGGAGCGGACCAACGTCCTGGAAGTGGTGCTCGATCATGTCCCCCAGGGGATCGTGGTGGTCGGGCGGGATTACCGGGTTCTGGCCTTCAACCGGCCGGTGGATGCCCTGTTCAAACTGCCCGCCGGAACCTTTCGCATCGGGGGCGATTTCCGGGACATCATCAACATCTGGGCCAGCGAGACGGGCCAGGATGCGGCCATGCGGGCCAGCGCCCTGGCCAGACTCGATCAGCGGGAATGTTTCCAGTTTGCGTTCGCCCAGTCGCTGCACGGCGAGCTGCGCTGGATCGTGCTGACCCATGATCCCTTGCCGGGCGGCGGTTTCGTTCGGACCTTCACCGATATCACCGAGTACAAGAGACTCGAAGAAAAACTGCGTGAAATCTCCCGCATCGACTCGCTGACCGGGCTGCTGAACCGCCGGACCTTTTTCGAATCCCTCGCCGATGAATTCGAGCGCAGCCACAGATATGGCCGTCCGCTGACCCTGCTGAGCATCGATATCGATCATTTCAAGCAGATCAACGATACCCATGGCCATCCCATGGGGGACAAGGTCCTCCGGGAATTCGCCCAGGCCCTGTCGCCCTGCCTGCGCAAGAATGACCATGTCGGCCGGGTCGGGGGCGAGGAATTCGCGGTGGTCCTGCCGGAGGTGGCGTTGGCACAGGGGGTAGAGGCGGCCTTGCGGGTGTTGTCCATGGTTCGCCAGTTGAGGGTGGATGAGCCGATCAACGGAACGCCCGTAAAATTCACAGTGAGCGTCGGGATCGCCGAGAGCAGGGAGAACACGACTCTGGAGCAGCTTGTATCGCGTGCCGATGAAGCGCTTTACCGGGCGAAAAGAGAAGGCCGCGATTGCTGCAGGGCGGCAAGCTGAGGCGGCTCACGCTGGCGACCAACGCTACCGGCCTCTACAGCACGCCCGGAAGTCGGTTGCTTTTCCTGCTGTGCCGATGCAGGCCGGATGGTAATCGGCCAGCCCCCCCTCCGTCGCGCCCCCCCCAGGGCCAGACGTCAGTACCCGCGTCCCCAGTACTCGCAGAAGCGCTCGATGTTGCCGGGCAGGAACCTGTCGTAGTTGCCCCACTTCTCGTATTTGGGCAGCTTGATCTCCTGCATCGCCCGGTCGTAGCACTTCCCCTCGGCGGCGGCCTGCTGCACCGCCGCCGAGAGATCCGTCATGTACTGCTTGAGGTTGGCCACGTCCTCTTTGGTGCCAAGGCGGCCGCCGGCGTAGGGGTGTCCCGGGATCATGCGGTCCCAGTCGAGAGCCAGGACGCGGTCCAGGGAGTCGAACCAGTCGGGGAGGTAGCCGTCGGGCAGGTCGCGGAACTGGAGCGTCTCAATGGGGATGAAATCGACGGTGAACAGGAGCCGCTCTTTCGGCAGGAGCATCACCAGCGAGTTGTCCGAGTGGTTGCGGCCGACGTAGTGGAGTTCGAGCCGCACCCCGCCAAGCTCGATGAGGTAGAGATTGTCGACCCCCACGTCCGGGATCACGACGTCGGGATGTCGCAGCTCCTCCAGCCGGGCCTTGGCCTTGCGGTGGGCGATGAAGACCGCGCCCTGCTCACGGAAGGGCTGGCCGCCGGCAATATGGTCGTAGTGGTGGTGGCTGTAGACGACGTAGCGGATGGGCGCCGGGGTGACCCGGCGGATCTCGGCCAGATAGGCCTGCACCGCTTCCGGCCGCAGGTAGCCGATCGGGTCGGTGGCGATGACGCCCTCGGCAGTGGCCACGAACATCGCCTGGTGGGTGCCGTAGCGGAAGAGGTACACGGTGTCGGTGATCTTGCGTGTTTCGAAGAGAGGCTCCTGGGCGACCGCCGCTGCGGACAGGGCGGCCGCCATGCAGACGGCCAGCGTTGCCGCCGCCAGAATGCGTTTCGTCATCGCTGTTCCTCCTTTGCTGTCGCCCGCCGGCCGGCCATGGCCCACGGGAAATCGGCTTCTGCCTAGTCCAGCCCGAGGGCGGGCAGGATGACCGCCAGAAAAGCCTGGGCGATCTGCAGGTGTCCCTCGTTGGAGGGATGAAAGCCGTCGAGATCGCTGCTCAGATTGTCGGTGATCGGCAGCCGGGAGAGCCGCACCACCTGGACGCCGGCCGCCAGCGCCTGGCGGTCGATGGCCTGGTTGAAGGCCGCCACCCGCTCCAGGGTGACCGATGCTCTCGGCTCGGCCACGAAGCGGGGCAGCCGGGTCAAATCCGGCAGGTCGGCAATCACGACCAGGGCATCGGTCTGGATCACCAGCGCCGCCAGAATCGCTTCCAGGTTCGCCTCGAAAACCGCCGGGTCCTCGCCGCCGCTCAGGTCGTTGGCGCCGGTCCACAGCGTCACCAGGTCGGGCTGGATGCCGATCCGCAGGGCAAGCTCGAGCGTTCTGAAGATGTCGTCGGCCATGGCCCCGGGGATGCCGAGGTTGAGCAGGTCAACGGTCGGCAGCCGCGCCTCCAGGGCGTCCTCGATCCGAAACACGTAACCCCTGTCGAGGGGAATGGCGCCGATCCCCACCGCATCGCTGGCGCCGAGGGCGACATAGAAAATCCGCTCGGGGGTTGCGCCGGCCGGGCCGGCCGCCCCGCTTACCCCCGGGGACAAAACCACCAGGAACATCACCAGAACCGCCAGGACTCGAATTTTCATGGCTTCCTCCCCGGAAGGACGGGCCGTGGTTGCTGACATGACCCGAGTCTTCCTGTTCATATTTTCCGTCCTGGGGGGCAGGATGTCCAGTGGCGGCTACTGAACAAGGGGGGCAACCGGATGCGTAAACGTTTTGCCGATTTCCCCGCCCGGTGCTAGAATTTCCCGGAACGATCCCCCCCTGAAAGGACAAAAGTCACCGATGATCCGGAAGTTCCTCGAAAAAAGCCGCTGCCTGATCGCCATTGCCCTGGTGAACGCTTCCTCGGACTGGTTCGTCGGGCTCCTGGAGAAGAGCGAGAGCGGCGCCGGGGGGACCGATGACTGAGATGCACGGCCTCGACCTGATCCTGACCCTGACCGGTGGCCTGGCGGCCGCCCTGATTCTGGGCTACATTACCCACCGGCTGGGGCTCTCGCCCATCGTCGGCTACCTGCTGGCCGGCTTCGCGGTCGGCCCCAACACCCCCGGTTTCATCGCCAACCGGGAGCTGGCGAACCAGCTTGCCGAGATCGGGGTCATCCTCCTGATGTTCGGCGTCGGCCTCCAGTTCCACCTCAAGGAGCTGCTCGAGGTGCGGCGAGTGGCGATCCCCGGCGCCGTCTGCCAGAGCCTGGTGGCCACCCTCCTCGGCTGCCTTGTCGCCCTGCAAATGGGCTGGAGCTGGCCGGCGGGGCTGGTTTTCGGCCTGGCCATCTCCGTCGCCAGCACCGTCGTGCTGCTGCGGGTGCTCACAGACAACAACGAGCTGCACACCCCGACCGGCCACATCGCCGTCGGCTGGCTGGTGGTCGAGGACCTCTTCACCGTTCTGGTGCTCGTCCTCCTCCCCGTCCTCTTCGGCGCCGAGCCGTCCGGGTCGGCGGGGATTGTCCAGGCGCTCGGCTGGTCCGTCGTCAAGCTGGCGCTGCTGGTGGCCTTCACCCTGCTGGTCGGCGGCCGCCTCATCCCCTGGCTGCTCGGGCGGATGGCGACGACGGGCTCACGGGAGCTCTTTACCCTGGCGGTTCTGGTGGTCGCCCTCGGCATTGCCGTCGGCGCCGCCAAGATCTTCGGCGTCTCGATGGCCCTGGGGGCCTTCCTTGCCGGGATGGTGGTGCGGCAGTCGGACTTCAGCCTGCGGGCGGCATCAGAGGCGCTGCCGATGCGCGACGCCTTCGCCGTCCTCTTCTTCGTCTCGGTGGGGATGCTCTTCGACCCGCACTCGCTGTGGGCGACGCCGGGGCTGGTCGCCGCCACCCTCGGCATCATCCTGGTCGGCAAGCCCCTGGCGGCACTGGCGATCGTCCTGCTGCTGCGCTACCCTTTCCGCACCGCCCTCGCCGTCGCCGTGGCCCTGGCGCAGATCGGGGAGTTCTCCTTCATTCTGGCGGCCCTCGGCCGGCAGCTGGAGATCCTCCCCGAAACGTTGAGCAATGCGCTGGTCGCCGCCGCCATCGTCTCCATCAGCCTGAACCCGCTCTTCTTCCGAGCCATCGACAGGCTCGAGGCGGCGGTCAAGCGGCATCCCGGCCTCTGGCGCCGGCTGAACGGGCGGGCCAGGGCAGGGGAGCCGGCGGGGGAGTCGTCCGGCGCGCCGGCGGCACGGTACCGGGCAATCGTCGTCGGCTTCGGGCCGATCGGCCGCACCGTCGCCCGCCTGCTCCGGGAGAGCGGGATCGAGCCGACGGTCATCGAGATGAACCTCGAGACGGTCCGCAGGCTGCGCGCGGAGGGTTTGCCCGCCGTCTACGGCGACGCCACCCACCGCGAGACCCTGAGCGAGGCCGGAGTTGCGGGCGCCGTTGCCCTCGTCCTGAGCACGGCCGGCATGCACGGCAGCGAGGAGTCGATCCGTCTCGCCCGCGAGCTCAATCCCGGTATCCGGGTCTTTGCGCGCACGGCGTACCTGCGCGAGATGCCGGCGCTGCGCCGGGCGGGGGCGGATGCCGTCTTCGCCGGTGAGGGGGAGGTGGCGCTGACCATCACCGAATTCATCCTGCGTCAACTGGGGGCGACCGCCGAACAGATCGACCGCGAACGCGAACGGATGCGGAGCGAGCTGCTCGGAGCCCCGCTGACCGTCGAACCGCTGCTGCCGCCGCCAGGCACCGCGGGCCGGGTGGATTGATCGGCCGCCGCAGCCTTTGTGGGGGCGTCAAAGCCGTCATCCGCCCTGCGGCGGTGAGGGAATCGGGGATCAAAGGGGCAGATGCGGGGAATTGCAAACCTTCAGTAATCAGGAACATCTCCCGCGGGGAGGAGCTGGAAAATGGAGACAATGCTCGGTCTCGTCGTCGGCATCGGCCTCAGCGCGGCCTGCGGGTTTCGTGTCTTTGTGCCGCTGCTGGGCATGAGCATTGCGGCGCTTTCCGGCACCATCACGCTATCTCCCGGATTCGAGTGGATTGGAACCTGGGAGGCGCTGACGGCATTCGGCACGGCAACCGTCATTGAGATCGCCGCCTACTACATCCCCTGGGTCGACAACACGCTGGATGCCCTGATGACGCCGCTGGCCGTCGTTGCCGGCACGATCCTTACCGCTTCCCTGCTCGGCGACCTCTCGCCGTTTCTCAAATGGGCACTGGCCATTATGGTGGGAGGTGGTGTTTCGGCGATCGTCCAGGGGGGCACCGTCGCCCTGCGGGCAGCTTCAGCCGGCGCAACGGGCGGGTTGGCGAACATCCTGATTTCCACCATCGAAC
Source organism: Desulfuromonadales bacterium (assembly GCA_035620395.1). NCBI lineage: Bacteria > Pseudomonadati > Thermodesulfobacteriota > Desulfuromonadia > Desulfuromonadales > Desulfuromonadales bacterium. Next base: position 7,791 of record DASPGW010000090.1, read on the forward strand.
TTGTCGGATCGATACTGGTAACCGTCTTCGCCATCCTGCTGCCGCTCCTGGGCCTCGCGGCGGTCATCTGGATCTGCTTCAGGGCCATCGCCGCCATGGCCAGGTCGGCCTTGTTCAAAAAACTGTTGGGGTAACCAGCCACTTCGTCTCCACGGGACACCGGGGGATGCGGTTGCCGGTCTGCGGGCATTGAGGACAGGATGCGCTTTTACCACCCAAAATCCTTTCTGACTCTTTTGCTGTCTGTATTTGCCGTGGTGCTGTTGCCGATGCTGGCGGCACTGTTCAATGCAGAATGGGCACTGGGCCGCCTCTCCCGGGAGGGAGCCGGAGCAGTTTACCGCTCGGTCGATATGACCCAGGGCAGTCGCATCCTGATTGAAAAGGTCATCGCCCTGGAGCGGCGGGCGCGGCAGTACGATGTGCTCGGGGATCAGCAATTGCTGGATGAGGCCGCCAACACCCATGCCGAGATCGAGAAGGCTCTGCTGCAGCTCCTTTCCCTGCCGATGGACGATGCCCAGAAGCAGCGCCTGGCTTTGCTGCACAAGGGAGAGCGGGCCGTCTTTACAGCACTGAACACTGCCTCCCACGGCTCTCCGGAACAAAAGGCGGCCCTGCTGGAGTTCGGGACGCTCAACGCCCTGGCCAATGAGATTTATGCGGAAAGTAACGAGCTGATCATCCGGGAAGTCGACGGCATGCTCAAGGCCACGGCCGAGGCACGGCGCTCCCTGCTCTTGCAGGCGGCGGCTCTGATCCCTTTTACGCTGCTGGTACTGGTGGGTTCCATCCGCCTGTTGTCCAAGCCGATTCGCCAGATCGACAAGGCGATTCACCGGCTTGGCGAAGGCGATTTTGAAACTGAGGTCGCCGTGAGCGGCCCCGACGACCTGGTGTTTCTCGGCGAGCGCCTCGACTGGTTGCGCAAGCAGCTCGCAGAGGTGGAAAAAACCAAGGCCATGTTCGTCGCCCAGGTCTCCCATGAACTCAAAACCCCTCTCGCCTCGATCCGGGAAGGGGCGGAATTGCTGGCCGAAGGGGTCGTCGGTCGCCTGAATGCACAGCAGCAGGAAATTTCTGCTATCCTGTCCAAGAACAGCATCCATTTGCAGAAGCTCATCGAAAATCTCCTGAGTTTCAGCAAGTCCCAGGCCTCCATCTCGCCCCTGCATCTGTCTGCTGTGCAGATGGCAGAAGTGATTGCCTCGGTGCTTGCGGATCATCAGACGATGATTTTTAAGAAAAAACTCCGGATGGAAGTTAAACTCAATCCAGTGACCGTCCATGGTGATCTTTCGCGACTGCGGACCGTGGTGGATAACCTGTTGTCCAATGCCGTCAAATACACGCCTCCGGAAGGGCGCATCGAATTGAACCTCCGGGAGTGGGGGGGCGAGATGGTTTTCGATGTGACCGACTCGGGGCCCGGGATCCCGGTCGCGGAACGGGGGAAAATATTTGAGGCATTTTTCCAAGGGAGCCTTCACGCTCCCGGTCCCGTCAAGGGAACGGGCCTGGGACTCTCCATTGCCCGCGAATTCGTACTCGCCCATGGCGGGACGCTGCAACTTGTAGACAACACGACCAGGGGGGCCCGGTTTCGTCTCACACTGCCGCTGCAGGCCAAGGGGGACCTTCCATGAAAACCCGCTTCCTGATTCCGTTGGTTCTGGTCATAGCCGTGACGGTGCTGCTGGCCGGCGGTTGTTTCCAGATGGAACCCGTCCGCCGGGACACGGCTGAAGACGCCTCGCCTCGTCGGGAAGCGTTTTTTGTTCGCAAACCCCGGGCTGACGATGTCCTGGTTTACCTGCAGAGCGTACTGGCCATGCCCGCTGCGCTGCAGGCCAGGGAATTCGAACAGGCGCAACTGGATTTCACGCGAAGCGGCAAGCCCGAGGATCGACTCCGCGTGATCGGTCTGTTGCTTCTGCCTGGCCGGACTCTGGTTGACCGGGCAACGGCCGCCAGGCTGATTGACGAATATCTGGCCGACCCAAACCGTGAGCCGGGAGGCCTCGAAGGGCTGGCGACCTTGTTCAAAATGCAGTTGAACGAACAGCGTGCCGTGCAGAAGCAGGTGAACGCCGAAAAAGACCGGACCGATTCCTTGGCCCGGCAGTTGAATGAGCAGAAAACGCAGCTTGATGAACTCAAGACGCAGTTAAACGAACTGAAGAATATTGAAAAGATTATCAGCGACCGCGAAAAAGCAGGTTTGCCGGAATAACAATAAAATGATGGCGGACAGAATTTTCAAAATCTTTCTGGTGGATGACGACCCTGATTTGTTGAGCCTGCTCACCATGCGGCTTGCCAGTGCAGGCTATGAGGTCCATACGGCGCAGAGCGCCGAACAGGCTTTGTCCCAATTACCGTACATCAAGCCGGATCTGGTCATTTCGGACCTGCGAATGGAGGGGATGGACGGCCTGGCCCTGTTTGAGGCCATCCGGAGATTCCATGTCTCTCTGCCGGTTATCATCCTGACAGCCCACGGTTCGATACCCGAAGCGGTAGCCGCCACCAAGAATGGCGTGTTTTCATTTTTAACCAAGCCCATCGTCGGCCGGGAGTTGCTCAAAGAGATTGAAAAGGCTCTTCAGCTCTCAGGTGCGGGGAGCAGCGAGGCGGCCGATGCGGCCGGTTCGGAGTGGCGCAGCGAGATCAATACGCAGAGCCCGGCTATGGAGCAACTGCTCGGTAAGGCAAGGCTGGCTGCCGAGAGCGGCTCGAGCATTCTGCTCCGCGGGGAAAGCGGTACCGGCAAGGAACTGCTCGCCAAGGCCATCCACAAAGCCAGCCCCCGGGCCGCCATGCCGTTTGTGGCGATCAACTGTGGTGCGATCCCCGAAAACCTTCTCGAATCCGAGCTCTTCGGCCACACCCGGGGCGCCTTCAGTGGAGCTGTGAAGGATTATGCCGGCTTGATCAAGTCGGCCGATGGCGGAACGCTTTTTCTCGACGAAATCGGCGACATGCCTTTGCCGCTGCAGGTCAAGCTGCTGCGGGTGCTGCAGGAGAAGCAGGTGCGTCCGGTTGGGGCGACCCGTTCAGTCGATGTGGATGTGAGGATCATCTCTGCCACCCACCGGGACCTGGATGCGGAAATCGCAGCCGGCAACTTCCGTGAAGATCTCTTTTATCGGCTCAATGTGGTCTCGCTGGACCTCCCCACCCTCAATCAGCGTCGTGAAGATATCCCCCTTCTGGCCAGGCATTTCCTGCGGCAATTGGCGGCCAGGAACAAGAAAAAAGTGAGCGGTTTTTCTCAGGAGGCCATGGAGGAGCTGCTGGCCGCCTCCTGGCCCGGCAATATCCGCCAGCTCCTCAACGTCGTCGAGCAGGCCGTCGCCCTCTGCACCGCGCCGGTCATTTCGGCGGATCTGGTGCGCAGCGCCCTGAGCAAAAACGCCGAAAAGATTCCTTCCTTCGGTGAGGCTCGCCGGCAGTTCGAGCAGGATTACCTGTTGCGCCTGTTGAAAATCACCGACGGCAATGTCAGCCAGGCGGCGAAGCTGGCCGGGCGTAACCGCACCGACTTTTACAAGCTTCTGCAGCGTCACCACATCGTTCCCGGGATGTTCAAATCCTGACGGCCACCGGCAGCTCTCCGTAAGTTGTCGCAAAATGACGACGAGGTCCACGCCGGAAGGGAAGGGCGGAAGCGTCGCTGGTTGCCCCCGGTACTTGCTGCCTTTTCCGCTATGCCCCCCTTTTTCGGCCCCTGCTTTCGGCGGGGGCCGCTTTTTTTCTGTCGCCACCGAGATACAGGTTGTTCACCAGGTGTCTTTGGTTGCCGAGGCAAAAAAGGCCTCGGAGCATGAACTCCGAGGCCTTTGGGGGTTGCAGGGGGGCAGCGCAGAGCGCCAGGCAGTACAGTCCGGCAAGCGGGGACCAATAACCGCTTGCCGGTGGTTCCTGGGTCTCCGGCTCTAATTCGTCGTGCAGACGATGTTGCTGTAATCACTCTCCAAACCGTCGACGTTGTAGGTCGTCACGGCGAAACAGAAGACCGTCGTGTCGTACGGCAGGTTCAGTGCGTAGGTTTCGGTTTTGCCGACGTCTATGGGCGAGCCTCCCTCGAACAGCCCCGTGCTGTCGAAAGGCGGGGTCTGGAAGGATGGGTCGTCGGCGAAACTCTCCTTGTAGTAGAGTCGGTAGCCGGTGACTTGCGGATCGGTGCTGGGATCCCAGGCGAGAGTGATCTGGGCTGGAAGGATCGGATCGGCGGGAGGCGGCGGTACGTTGACGATCGACGCCGACTTGGTGGCGGTTTTGGTGACGCCGCCGCTGGTGTAGCTGGCGGTCACGGTCACCGTCTGGTTGGCGGTCACGGCCGAGGTGGTCAGCACGCCGCTGGTGCTGATCGTGGCATAGGCCGAGTTCTCGCTCCAGGTCGGGGTGGCCGCGCTGGTGCTGCCGTCGCTCCAGATGGCGGTCGCCGCGAAGGGGGCGCTGGCATTTTCGTCCAGCAAGGCCGGGCCGCTGATGACCAGGCTGCTCAGGGTGGTCTTGGCCTTGCCGGAACCGGGCGTTCCCCCTTTGGCGGCGAAGCTGGGGGTGGCGAGAGAAAAGGCGATCAGGACGGTGAAAAGGAGAAATGCGGACATTTTCATTTTCATCATAAAAACCTCTACTTATGTGATGGATACAAAACGGAGCGATGTAACGAAACTCCAGTGGCTATACCGCTCAAGCGCCTCACAGCTGCGACAAGAGAGACCGGCGGCAATTGTTCCCAAAAAAACGCGCCCATCTTCATCACCGAAGATGGGCGCGCTCAGGCCCGACTGTACGTCGGGGCAGGGGGACGTCCTGCTCTCTTCGGCAACCAGGCTGTCCTGCCGTGCGCAGGATCCTTGGCTTTGCGTCGCCGGATTACTCCGGCTTTGCCCTTGTCGGAGACATGTCTGTTCCCGTGGCGGAAAACCTTTCGATCCCGGCTTGGGGATCCCTTCCTTCCGCAAGAAAACAGACCTACTTATTCAATAGCATCTATCGTGCCAGGTGATGGCGTAGCT
>DASPGW010000091.1 GCA_035620395.1 Desulfuromonadales bacterium
CAAGCCAAAAGCATCGGTCGGACCAATTTAACGACAGGCCAGAAGCCGAGATGAAAAATATGCGTCAACTCTGTATGATTTTCGTTAGACCTCCGCTACTTTTCAATGTCCGCCCCCCTGGCAGAGCTCGGTCAGCACGCCACCGGTGGCCTTGGGATGCAGGAAGGCAATCCGCGTTCCATGAGCACCGCAACGGGGAGTTTCATCAATCAAACGAATGCTCTCTCGCCGCAACCGGTCAAGGGCAGCTTCGAGGTCATCCACTTCGTAGGCGATGTGGTGGATGCCTTCCCCGTTTTTTTCCAAGAACCGGGCCACCGGGGAATCCGGCGAGGTCGGCTCAAGAAGTTCGATGCGGCTCTCCCCCACGGAAAAAAAGGCGACCTTGACTTTCTGTTCGGCAACGACCTCGGTTCCCTCAAATTTCATCCCCATGATATCCCGATAGAGGGGGATATGGCTGTCGATGCTTTTCACGGCAATGCCGATGTGGTTGACTTTCCTGGTCATAGAACCCCCGCAGTTGAAAAATTGGATTGGCCTTCAGATGCTTGCTGGTTGCGACAAGAGGATCAATGCCCCCTCTTGAAAGCTTCAAGAAGCCTGCGTGCCGCCGCGCTTGGCGTGGTCAGCTCTTTCGCCACGGCATCCTGAACCTGATCGAGCAGGGCTTCGACATTCCTGTCCCGTAGGAAGAGGTCCTTGAGATCGTTCTGCACCAGGGTCCACATCCAGTCGGTCGCCTGCAGCCGCCGTTTCCCGGCAAACTCGCCACTCGCCTGCATCCTCTCGCGAAAGGCCATGACGGTCAGCCAGGCATCGTCGATTCCTTGCTGCTGCAGGGCACTGCAGAGCAGCACGGGAACCTGCCAGTTCGCACTCTTCGGCTTGAGCAGGTGGAGGGCGTTGACATACTGGCGCCGGGCCAGCTCGGCGCGCTGGCGTCCCTCGCCTTCTGCTTTGTTGATCACTATGGCGTCAGCAATTTCCATGACCCCTTTTTTGATCCCCTGCAACTCGTCGCCGGCGCCCGGCAACTGCAGCAGCAGAAAAAAATCGACCATGGAGGCGACGGTAATCTCCGACTGGCCGACGCCGACCGTCTCGACAATCACGACGTCGTAGCCGGCGGCCTCACAGACCAGCATGGTTTCGCGGGTCTTGCGCGCCACCCCGCCGAGCGTATCGCCGGCCGGGGAGGGACGGATGAAGGCCCGGGCCTCGCGGGAAAGTCTCTCCATGCGGGTCTTGTCGCCGAGAATGCTGCCGCCCGAGAGTTGGGAAGAGGGATCGACAGCCAGCACGGCGACCTTGTGCCCTTGTTCGATAAGATGGAGACCGAGGGCTTCGATGAAGGTGCTCTTGCCGGCCCCGGGCACTCCGGAGATGCCGACGCGGATGGAGTTGCCGGAATAGGGCAGCAGTTCGTCGAGAAGGGTGGTGGCGGCAAGGGAGTGGTCGAGATTGCGGCTCTCGATCAGGGTGATGGCCTTGGCCAGGGCGCGAAGGTTGCCACCCTTGACACCCTCGGCGATTTCGTGGAGTTTAATCAATGCCTTAACCGGATACGGAGAAGAAGAAAGAAGGGGCAGGCCAATGGCCCACCCCGTTGCATCCTGACAATTACCGGCGTTTTTCCTCTATGGCATCAAGGGTTTCTCCGGCCGAGACGGCGATCGGCGTGCCCGGCCCGAAGATTCGCGAAGCGCCGGCCGCGTAGAGGGCGTCGTAGTCCTGTCGCGGAATGACGCCTCCGCAGACGATGACGATGTCCTCGGCGCCGAGCGCTTTCAACTCCGCGGCCAACTGAGGAACGAGGGTCTTGTGCCCGGCAGCGAGACTGGAGACGCCGACGACATGCACGTCGTTCTCCACCGCCATCTTGGCCGCCTCTTCCGGCGTCTGGAAAAGGGGCCCCATGTCGACGTCAAAGCCGACATCGGCATAGGCCGTAGCCACTACCTTGGCGCCGCGGTCATGGCCGTCCTGGCCCATCTTGGCAATCAGGATGCGAGGCCGGCGACCTTCACTGGCGGCGAAGGCGTCGATGCGCTTTTTCAGTTCGGCAAAATCCTTGTCGCTTTCCACAATCGATCCGTAGGCTCCCGATACCAGTTTGATCTCGGCCCGATGCCGGCCGAAGACCTTTTCCATCGCATCGGAAATCTCGCCGACGCTGGCCCGCTCGCGGGCCGCCTCGACGCAGAGGCCGAGCAGATTTGCTTTGTTATCTTCGCACGCTCTGGTGATGGCGGCAAGGGCCTGCCGGCAGGCGGCCTCGTTGCGCGTGGTGCGAATCTTCTGCAGGCGGGCGATTTGAGCCTCGCGCACCGCGGTATTATCGATGTCGAGAACATCGAGCGGCTCTTCCTTGGCCAGCCGATATTTGTTGACGCCGACGATGACGTCGCGGCCGCTGTCGATGGCCGCCTGTTTTTTGGCCGCCGACTCCTCGATGCGCAGCTTGGGCATCCCCGACTCGATGGCCTTGGTCATGCCGCCAATCGCCTCGATCTCGTCGATAATCTTCTGCGCCTCCTCGATCAGTGAAGCGGTCAGCGCCTCGACATAATAGGACCCTCCCAGCGGATCGACAACCTTGGTGACGCCGGATTCCTCCTGGATGATCAACTGGGTGTTGCGGGCGATGCGCGCCGAGTGGTCGGTCGGCAGGGCGATCGCCTCGTCGAGGGCGTTGGTGTGCAGCGACTGGGTGCCGCCGAGTACCGCCGCCAGGGCCTCGAGGGTGGTGCGAATGACGTTGTTGTAGGGATCCTGCTCGGTGAGGCTCCAGCCCGAAGTCTGGCAGTGAGTGCGCAGCATCAGGGATTTGGCGTCCTTGGGATCGAACTGGCGCATCAGCTTCGACCAGAGGAAGCGGGCAGCCCGCAGCTTGGCGGCTTCCATGAAGAAGTTCATGCCGATGGCGAAAAAGAAGGAGAGCCGCGGTGCGAAAGCATCGACGTCCAGCCCCTTGGCGATGGCCGCCCGCACGTACTCGATTCCGTCGGCCAGCGTGAAGGCGAGTTCCAGGGCGTTGTTGGCGCCGGCCTCCTGGATATGGTAGCCGGAGATGGAGATCGAGTTGAAACGCGGCATGTGCCGACTGGTGTACTCTATGATGTCGGAGATGATCCGCATCGAGGGTTCCGGCGGGTAGATGTAGGTGTTGCGGACCATGAACTCCTTGAGGATGTCGTTCTGGATGGTCCCGGCCAACTGCTCCCGGGAAACCCCCTGCTCCTCGGCGGCGACGATGTACATCGCCAGAATCGGCAGGACCGCCCCGTTCATGGTCATGGAGACGGAGACCTTGTCGAGGGGGATGCTGTCGAAGAGGATCTTCATGTCCTCGATGGAGTCGATGGCGACCCCGGCTTTGCCGACATCACCGACCACCCGTGGATGGTCCGAGTCGTAACCGCGGTGGGTGGCCAGATCGAAGGCGACCGACAAGCCCTGTTGCCCGGCGGCGAGATTGCGCTTGTAGAAGGCGTTCGACTCCTCGGCGGTGGAGAAGCCGGCGTACTGGCGAATGGTCCAGGGACGGCCGGCGTACATCGAAGCCATCGGCCCGCGGACGAAAGGTTCAAACCCGGGCAGGGTGTCGGCGGTTTCCAGGTTTTCGGTGTCGGCTCGGGTGTACAGGGGCTTGATCCGGATCCCCTCCGGGGTATCCCACATCAGCCGGGAGAGGTCGTCGGCCTTAAGCTCCTTCTTGACCTTCTCCTGCCAGTTCGCAAGGGTTTTTTTTTGGCGCTCACTCATAGATTGCCCTCATTCACTGAGATTTGCCATTGATGAAATCGTCAAGGCGGGTACTTGATGGAATCAAGATCGGGACTTGCCCAGATTACCGGGTAACAACGGCGAGGACCTGGACTTCGCTTCCGTCGTAGGAAAGGAGACGGTGCTTCAGGGAAGAGTCGAAATAAACCGCATCCCCCTCCTCCAGCACCAACCGTTCGTCTTCGAGAATGACTTCCGCCTTCCCCTTGATGATCAGCAGAAATTCTTCCCCCTCATGATTGTAGAGGGTTTCCTCTCCGGCCCGCTCGGAAACGGTCAGGAGGAAGGGCTCCATCTTTTTGTTCCGCTTACGGAAGGAGAGGGCCTCGTAGGTATAGCCATGCCCGGTTCCCGCCTTGGAGATGACCCTGCTGACGACTCGACGCTCGCCCCGCTTGACCACTTCGTACTTGCGCTCCTCCTCGGTCTCCTCGAAGAAGAGTCCCATCTTGACGTCGAAGAAACGAGCGAGCTTGGAGAGAGTGGCAATCGGCGGGGAAACGTTATTGTTCTCGATCTGCGAGATCAGGGCCGGGGAGAAACCGGTCTCCCGCGCAACATCCTGCAGGGTCAGCTTGCGGGCCTTGCGCAGCTTCTTGATTTTGGAACCTATGTTGTACTCCATCCCCGAGCCCCTTAAAAATAAAAAAAGGTTCTATTATTCCCTCGGATATAACGGAAATGGTCGAAAATGTCAATCAAAATATTTTATTAAAGATAAAACTACTTTATCCAAATTTAAACGCACCTCCTTGTCTCCATTGACCGTTCAGAGGCTGTTCGGGACCGGCTTTCATTTTAATGATCCTTACAAACTTTCGTTTTGTTTTTCGCTTGTCTGCTCCACCCCGGGACGCCTCGCTGCGACCGCCGCCGTATTGACTTTTTTCCGCAAATCCACTACCTTTAAGCCTCGCACCGACCCACCGGCCCCGGTTGCTCGCCCCGAACTTCGTCGGCCTCGAAACAATCGAAATAAAGGATCGACCTTGCCTTTAGAAATTACCGATTACCCCCTGGGCATCCGTCTCTGGCCGAGCGAGCTTCGCCACGGCCGTCAGTCCATTCGCGAGGGGTATTGTTTCTCCCCCATGGAAAGCACCGCCGACTGCTTCCGCTTCACCGCCCTCGCCGGGGCCGAAAAGGTTGCCGCCATTTTCCGCTCCTTCGCCTCCTGCCTGCCTGACGAGGCCTTCCTGATCCTGGAGTTCTACGATGAGCCGGCGCCGCAGCAGAGCGAGGAGCAGCCGGTGCCAACCGTCTACTATTCCCCCTACCTGCCCAAGGAAGAGCTCCTCGCCACTCTCGAGCCGTACCTTCCACGTCTCATCCATGACGGCTTCGTCGGCTTCGGCCTGGCCAACAATCGCGCCGGACTAGAACTTTTCTACTCGGAGGAAAAGGTCTTGACCTGCTTCGCCGGCAACCACATCCGCGTCATGAATCTGCTGGCCCGGCACGGACTGCAACACGATCCGCAGATTCTTATTCCTACCGACCTCGGGCACGACCATCTCTCGCTGCTCTGTCACCCCCGCGGAGCCCTGCCACAGCCGTTTGCCGCCATGAGCGAGGGGGAACTGGATTACGTTCAGTTCTGCAGCGAGTTGACCGAACTGCTCGACATGTATCAGGTGGAAGAGACCCTCTCCTTTTTTCTTTCCGAGCGGGAGCAGGACGCCATCGAATCGTGTCTCATGTCGCATGAGCAGTTTGCGGAATTTGCCGAGGAGGATTTCGGCAGCCTGCTTCTCGACTGGAACGACTTTGTCGACGAATGCGAAGCGGGCTTCGAGGGGGACCTCTGGGAGTACCGGCAGGGACTCAAGCTGCGCGACGTGATTCAACACGTCGCCGAAGCCGTGCCGGCCGTTTTGGGCGAAAAGATTTTCGAGATCGTCGCAGATGCGGATAACCGGTTGCGCAAGAATATGATCGATGTTCGCAAGCGCCTCGATCCACCGGCCGAAATCCGTGCCCGCGACGATCATTTCTGGTACCGGGGCATGGTCCGCAACCAGGGCGTCTATCTGCGGCGGGACCTCATTCGCCAAGGGTGGTACAAGCCTTAAAATCAGGCCCGGCGCACGCGGCTAAAGGCTATGGGAGACCACCGTTTCCGGGCCTTGTGTGTCGGTTTTCCTATTGCCTCGAGCCTCGAGCCTCGAGCCTCGGGCCTTTGTTATGATCGCACTAATCGCCGCCGTCCCACTCGAAACCGAGCTGCTGCGCCGCAGCCTCGCCCCCTGCGAGGTGCGCCGCTGCTACGGCTACGACCTCTATCGCGGCAGCAATTTTGGTCGCCCGTTGTGTTTGCTGCACAGTGGCGTCGGCAAGGCAAGCGCGGCGGCGGCGGCCACGGCCCTGCTCGCCGCGTGCCGGCCGGCGGCCCTGATCATGCTGGGATGCGGCGGGGCTTATCCCGGCAGCGGCTTGGCGGTGGGCGACCTGGCCCTGGCCACCACCGAAATTTACGGCGATGAGGGGGTCCTCACCCCCACCGGCTTTCTCGATCTGGAAGCGATCGGCCTGCCGCTGGTTGAAAGGGACGGCATACAACTGTTCAACCGCCTTCCCGTCGACCCGCAGTTGCTCGAGCGGGCCAGACCGCTGCTGGCCCAGGCGGCGGACGCCGCTGCGCGGCGACTGGTCGAAGGCCCGTTTGTCACCGTCTCCACCGGCTCGGGAACCGCCATCGCCGGTGCGCAAATCGCCCGGCGCACCGACGGCATCTGCGAAAACATGGAGGGAGCGGCGGTCGCCCAGGTTTGTGCCCACCAGCAAGTCCCCTTTCTCGAACTGCGCGGCATTTCCAACCTGGTCGAGGACCGCGACCCTGCGCGCTGGGACCTGAAGGCCGGGGCGGAAACCGCCCAACGGGCGGTCCAGGCGCTGCTGGCCGGCTGGCACGGCGGCAAGGTCCCGGCATGAACCGCGTCCTGACTCTCGGCTATTCTCCCTGCCCCAACGACACCTTCATCTTCTACGCCCTGGTGCACGGCAGGGTAGCCCTTCCCGGCTGTACGCTGCAGGAGCGCCTTGAAGACGTCGAGACCCTCAACACCCTGGCTCTCCAAGGAGCGCTCGACCTCACCAAGATCTCCTACCATGCTTTTGCGCACCTGCGCCGGGACTACTGCCTGCTGAAAAGCGGCGGAGCGCTCGGACGAGGCTGCGGACCGCTGGTGGTGGCACGGCGGGAAGCCACGATGGAGAGTCTGCGCGGCAAGCGCCTCGCCATACCCGGTCGACTGACCACCGCCAATCTGCTGCTGCAGCTTTATGGGGAGGGGTTCGACAACCTTCTCGTCCTCCCCTTTCACCGGATCATGGCAGCGGTCGCCGAGGGAGAAGCCGATGCCGGTGTGATCATTCACGAGTCGCGCTTCACCTTTCGCCAGCACGGATTGCAGCAGGTGCTCGATCTCGGGCAGTGGTGGGAGGAGGAAACCGGCCTGCCGATCCCGCTGGGCGGCATCCTCGCCCGGCGCGCTCTCGGCGCCAAACTGATCGCCGGCATCGATGCCGCCCTGCGCGCCAGCGTCGATTATGCTTTCGCCCATCCCGAAGAACCAGGAAGTTACATCAAGAAGCATTCGCAGGAGCTTTCCGATCCGGTGATCGAGAGCCACATCGGTCTCTATGTCAATGACTTTTCCCGCGACCTCGGCGAGGAGGGTCGGCTGGCGATCGAGATTCTGTTCAGCCGTGCCGCGGCCCGCGGTATCATCCCTCCCTGCGATCTTCCCCTCTTTGCGTCCTGAGCATTCCCCGACCGGACAACCGTTCCGTTTCTCTTTCCTCCCCGTGGCGAAACTTGAAAAATCCCAGTTTCAGGCGCAATTGCGACCTAATTACCAGAAGACAGGGTTTGTCAATGGTCCGACCACCCAGCCAGGCAAAAAAATTCTTTGATTTTTCCTCCTTTCCCCTTTACATGCAGGCTTTCAATTCAGAATACCGATCTATTTCTAAATACAGCCGCAATATTGCTGATTTGGGTAATTTGACAGCAATGTTCGCAATTTTTTTCATGGGTGCATTCTAATTACAAACCAGCGGTCTACACCATAAAACAAAAATCAAATGCAACATGCTGTTTTATCAATATTTTTTACCTATTTGCTATTGCAACAGGTCACTTGCTGGTTTAGACTTCAAGCGTAATTGATAATTTAAACCACATGCAGCACAAGGAGAATGGCCATGAGGTGTCCCGTTTGCAAAAGCCATGAGTATGTCGAGATGGACCTGCATGCCGCTGGGTTCGCCGAAGAGATCGTTACCTGCAAGATCTGCGGTTCGATATGGTCTGTCAATCACGGCGTAACCGAAGTCGTCAAGGATGCCCAGAAAAACTCGTTTATGGGGGCCATTTCCGAATGTGTTGAGGCGGACGATTACAGCTGGGCGGTGTAAATCTGCCAAAAGCTAAATAGCAAACCCCGCCGTGATGCTGGCGGGGTTGTGTTGTACCAGACGAGGGTTCCCCACCGCAGGGGGGAACCCTTTTTGTTTTTTGCCTGGAGATCAGAGTACCGCCTTGAGGTACTCGGCAGTGCAGGTACGCTTCTCCTTCTCGACCGCCTTCGGATCCACTTCGACGAATTTCTCGTCCGGGGTGATTTTGAAGAGCGGCTGCCCCTTGGAGACGATGGTGCCGTCGCCGCCTTCGATCAGAATCTTGTCGATAGTGCCGGAGAAGGGGGCGTAGATCTTGTTGAACATCTTCATGACTTCGATGATGTAAAGCGGCTGCCCCTTCTCGAAATGCATCCCCTCATGAACGAAGGCCGGCATCCCCGGAGCTTCCTGGGCATAGTACATGCCGCCGCAGAACGATACGATTTCGTCCGCCTTGGTGGACGGCGGCGGCACCAGCACCTTTTTCATCCGCGCCTGCAGGTCGGGATCGGTCAGATATTCCGGGATGGTGATTTCCAGATCCTCTTCGACGCGCAGATCCCAGAACCTCGTGTTCTCGGCAATCAGGAAGGGGATGCCGATCAGTTCGAGGCCCGCCTCGAATCCGTAATGGGCGGAACGGATCTGCTGCCAGCTCTCCGCATCGAACCCACCCTGCGGGCTGTCCTCTTTCAGCAGTTCGTTGAGCTTGAAGTACTCGTCCTTGCTGAATCCGAACTTCTCGCGCAGGGTGGCGTAGAACCGCAGTCCCCTTTGCAACAGTTCGAGGTCATGGCTCCAGATCACCTCGGCGGCAGGCTCTTCCGCCCGGAAGTCCATATTGAGATAGGCGTAGGTCTCCTCGAGAATGACCAACGGATTGCGCAGGAAAACCACCTTGCCGTTGCCGAGGCGGAAGTTTTTCCGGTTCAGGCTCAGCCAGCCGGCGAGCAGATGCGGATCGGCCAGGAGGGCCTCCATGGGACGGGTCAGCAGGGTCCCCTTGCGGTCAAGCAGTTCGGAGATGTTCTTGAGCTCCTTGCCCAGCACCTCGGGCTGGTCGGCAAACTGGTCGGAAACCAGCTTGGCGTAATATTTCTTCATCTGCAGGAAGGCATACACCGGATCGAGCTTGTTGGCTTCCTCCTTGAGCGTACCGACCAGGGTGAGATAGGGGACGACGAAACGGGTGGTCGGCTTGGCGTTGACATTGCGGCCGATAAACCAGTTGACCAGGCCGTAGTGGAATTCGAGGTTGGTGGCCAGATCGGTACCACGGATCTTGGTGTTGCAGATCACCCTGGACAGATACTGATAGCTGTCGAGACGATCCTCGCCCTTGGTCAGCAGCAGGGCGATATTGGAGTCATAGGCGCCGGCCACCTTGTAGCGCATGAACAGGCCGGTGTCCGGATTCACCATGCAGATTCCCTGGTCGTCACGGATTTCACCCTCAAGGGGTTTGGACCAGTAACGGATCATGCCGCCGGCATGGGGCGAAAGGGAAGCGTCAGTTGCGTTGAGCCGGGCTTCGGCGGCCGCGCCGAATCGGGTGATCCGCTCGGGCTTGGGCAGACGCTCCTTGTGGCGGGCCAGTAGGGCCATCGCTTCGACCAGCGACTCGACGATGAAATAGTCGCCGGGGTTATTGGGATTGGTGAACTTCAGGCTGTAGCAGAGTTCGGTGACCCGATGTTCCACCTGGATGCGGGTGTTGACCTCCATGAAATAATACCGGTCGCGGTCGACGATGCACTCGAAGGTGGAGGCTGAGTCGAGTCCTACCGCCTGGCCGAAGCGCGCCGCATCCTCTTCCATCCGCTTGAGAACCTTCAGGTCGCTCTCCAGTACCCTGGCTTCGACCTCCCGACCTTCGGCCCTGGCCTTCTCGATGGCGGCCGCCAAACCCTCCTGGGTGACGGAGACCTCCAGCAGCTTCTGCTCGTGCATCTGCAGTGAGCAGTCGCGGCCGCCGAGGGAGACGCACCACTGGCCGTTGCCGAGGAGCTGGATTTCATTGTGACGGGTCTGCTCGATGTTGAGTTCGATGAGGACGTTCTTGTTGTCGCCGATCCCGGTGGCCTTCACTTCGTTGAGAATTTCCCGGACCATGCCGGGGGCGTCGGCAGCAGCCTTGGCGATCTGGGCGGCACTGGGGTTTTTGGCCGTGAGCAGAGAGGCGCCCAGAATCCGCTGCCCCTTGCCGCCGCCGCCGCCGATCGCCTTGAGGCGAATACGGCTCTGGGGGTTCTGTTTGAACATCTCGGCCACATCGGCCTGTACCTGGGCGCAGAGCTCTTCAACCGAGAAGAGGTCGATCCCCTTGGCGTAGGAGGCGAACAAAATATGGTCGGCCAGTGTCTCCAGCGCGACCTTCTTGTCCTTGAGCATCTTTTCGTCGCAGGCAAGCCCTTCGGCCTTGACGAGAGCCAGCAGCTGCTCGCGGCCGGGATGCTTTTTCAGCAGGGTGCGGGCGGTAACGTTGTTGATGCCCGGGGTGACGCTGACGTTGACGCCGAGCGCGGTTCGCTTGGCCTCGTCTTTCTTGCCGGCGCTCGCCTGGGTGGCGGCACAGGGGCCGATGAACTTGAGCCCGGCCTTTTCGATGGCGGCAACGAACTCCTCATCCTCGGCCATGAAACCGTAACCGGCAAAGACCGAGTCGTAGCCGTTGTCCCTGGCGGTCCGGATGATCTGGTTGATCCGCTCCACCCGCTCCTCCTTGCTGGCCCCGGAGTAATCGGGCACCCGGTGGACACGGGTCGAGTCGGTCAGCTTGCGCAGTTCGGGCGCCAGGGCGTTCGGATAGACGATGGAGTCCTTTTCCGACAGCAGGATGCCGTAATGGGTAATCCCCATCTCCTCGTAGACATCCATGGCCTCCTTGCGGATGGGGCCGCGGCAGACGATGAGCGGCTTCAGGTCCTCACAGGCAAATGAGCGCACCCACTCGGAGGATGACTGGCTCAGGCGGCGGTCCCGATGAATCAACGGGTTGTTTTTGTAGTAATCGATATTCTGCGTCACCGGCCGGAGTCTGTCCTTGTAGCCTTCGATAGCCTTCAACTGCGGCCGCGCAGTATCCTTTTTAATTTTCTGTGCCATGGGTTTCATCTCCAATCAGATCCCTTTGGTCGTTAATCCCGTCGGTGATTAATGGAACTCGCGCTGGATGCCGCCCATCGGCGAGGGCTTGTAGTGCCTGAGGAAGAAGTTCAGGTTCTCACCAAGGACCTTGCGCAGGTCGGTGGGCATGACGATGGAGGAGATGGAGCCCAAAGCGAGACCTTCCTTCGGATTCATCAGCTCTTTTTCGTAACGCAGGTTGAGCTGGGCCTCGCTCGCCCTGAGCCACTCGGCCGCCTCTTTCTCCGCGTCCCTTTTGGCCTCTTCGCCATCCATGCCGGCGGCCACCCGCTCGTGGACTCCCTGCTTCACCCGATCGGGGATGGCACTGCGCAGTTTTCGCAGTTCGTCCTTGTAGACGAACTCCTTGCCGGCCGGACCCATGACCGCCAGGCGGGTGGTCGGCAGCGCCAGCACCAGGTCGGCGCCGGTCGGATAGTTGTTGTAGGAGGCGTAGGCGCCGCCGAAGGCGTTGCGCAGGATCAGCAGGATGCGGGGGGTGCGTACATCGACGATGGCATCGAGCATGGAGCGCCCGGCCTGGACGATGCCGCGGGCCTCCTGCTCGCGGCCCGGCAAAAAGCCGGTGGTGTCTTCCATGAAGATGAGCGGGACATTGTAGATGTTGCAGAAGCGGACGAAGCGGGCGATCTTGGTGGCCGAATCGCAATCGATCTGCCCGGAGGCCACCGCACTGTTGTTGGCGACGAAGCCGACGACGTTGCCGCCCAGGCGGCCGAAAGCCGTAACGACTTCGCGGGCCCGCTCCGGTTGGATCTCGAAGTAGTCGCCGTGATCGCAGATCTGCTGGATGATGATCGACACGTCGAAGGGGGTATTGAAGCCGGTCGGCGAGTTGAAGGCTTTCTTGAGCAGGGTGTTGATCTCCCAGGTCTTGCGGTCGAGGGGGTCGCTGGTCGCCTGGAAGGGGGCCAACACGCTGTTGTTGTCGGGGAGATAGCTGAGCAGCCGGACGGCGGTGCGCAGGGCGGCGACTTCGTCGGTGACGGTGAGGTCGACGACGCCGGACTTGCCGTGGACCTTCGGCCCGCCCAACTCTTCCGGGGTAATATCCTCCCCGAGGACCGACTTGACGACCCCCGGTCCGGTGAGGCCGAAGAAGGTGTCGTTGGGTTGGATGAGAAAGCTCCCCTGGCGGGGGAGGTAGCTGCCGCCGCCGGCGTTGAAGCCGAACATGCACATGATTGAGGGCACCACGCCGCTGATCTTGCGCAGGGCGGTGAACGCCTCGGCATAGCCGTCGAGGCCGCCGACCCCGGCCGGGACGAAGGCGCCGGCGCTGTCGTTCATGCCGATCAGGGGGATTCCCTTCTCGCCGGCCATCTGGAAGAGGCGGGCCAGCTTGCTGCCGTTGGTGGCGTCGATGGAACCGGCGCGGACGGTGAAATCGTGGCCGTAGAGGGCCACGTCGCGGCCGCCGATGTTGAGGATGCCGGTGACCAGGGAGGCCCCGTCCAGGTTCTTGCCCCAGTTCTGGAACAGGATGTTGGGCTCCTGATCGGTGAGGACGCGGATTCTCTCCCAGACGGTCATCCGCTTCTTGAAATGCTGCTTCTCAATCTGGTCGATCTTGACCGACTTGATGGGGCGCTCCATCAGTTCGTGGCCTTCCTGCATCGCCGCTTCATAGCCGCCCGCCACGCCGGCAATCTCGCCAGGGATAGTGAATTCGACTTTCTCGGGTGGATCAAATGGATTTTTCAGTGAAGGCTTAATCGCTTTTTTTGACATTTCGGTCATCCCTCTGATGATTGGAATTTACTTCCCGGAAAGTAGCGGCCCGCGCTACGACCGGCCAGCCTGTCGACTGCAAATGCCTGAAACGGGGAAATCCGGATCTGGGCCACCTAAAACATTGTTTCTCGAAAACCCCACTACAAAACAAAAAACTCGCCGAATTGTCAAGAAAATTTTTATTTAGGGTAAAAAACTACAAATTTCGTTTCCAGCTGTTTTCTCCGCTCCACCACATGGTTTTCGGGGACGGGAAGAATGAGCCAAGACCTCATGAGCAGACCCGGGCCGCCTCGGAGAGCCCGTCAAAAACAAAGTACATGTACACGTTTTTACGAAGCAATTCAGACCGCCTCCGAGGCCGGCAAGAGGATGATTCCATGCCCGCAAAAACCGATTGGCCGGCAACACGGATGCCGGCCTGTTGATTAAAGTGGGCACAATGACCCGGTTTGAATTTTTTTTGCAGTAAAATGCCATTTGTCGGAACGGTTGGGACAGAAGCTTTCCGGAACAGGCGGACAGGCGGGATTTTGTCGACCGCCGGGAAGTGGAAAGACCCGCACCCTGTGCGGCCATTCGCCCATCGGACCTTGCAGGAGGGGTTGCGCTGCCTACCTCATTCCCTCCCGATTCTGCCAGTAGGCGTACTCGTAAGGCCATTCCTCCCGACGCCAGGCCACCAGTTCCCGCATCCTCGCCCGAAAGTCGCGCATCTGCCGTTCCACGTCCGGATCGATCCGCCGCTCCCGACAGGCGCGCACCAGCTCCGCTCCCAGCTGCTGCGCCTGCTGCACGAGCCCTTCGGTGAACACCCCGTCCGGCAGCGCCGCCATGGTGGCATGCACGCCGCCGATCGGCCGGATTCCCGTGGCGAGCTGGAACCGCCCGATATAGTCGACAACCGGATCGTCGCCGCCCCCTCCCGAGGTGACGACCGCGGCCCCGTACTTCCCTTCGAAGCCGAGACAGTGGATCGTCCCGCAACAGCGGTCCATGAAGGCCTTGAGCTGGGCGCTGACACTGAAAATGTAGTTGGGGCTCGCCAGAACCACCCCGTCGGCGGCGGCAATTTTGGCCCGGATCGCTTCGAAGATGTCGGGGTGCGGACAGCGTCCGGTCTTGTGGCAGGCGTCGCAGGCGACGCAGGGGCGGACCTCGCCGGCACCGAGGCAGACGGTTTCTGCCTGCGCACCTTCGCCGCGGGCCCCTTCGAGCACCAGCTCCAGCAGCCGGCCGGTGTTCCCCCGCATACCGTGAGGACTGCCGAGAATAGCGACAATGTTCATCTCTTCCTTCTCCTTGTCCTGGCGCCGGGACTATTCGATCGGCAGCGCCGGCACCGGGGTCAGGCCCCAGATATCCTCGCTGTATTGGCGAATGGTGCGGTCGGTGGAAAACCGGCCGCTGGCAGCGGTGTTGCGGATACTCATGCGCAGCCACCTCTCCCGGTCGCGATAGGCGTCAGCGGCGCGCCGCTGGGCCTCGACGTAGGTGCGGAAATCGGCAGCCGTCAGCCACGGGTCGTGCGGACTGGTGATGGTGGCAATGAGCGGGTCGAAGATGCACGGCTCGAACTGGTTGAAATGGCCGCTGGTCAGCAGTTGCAGCACCCGCCGGAGATCCTCGTCGGCGGCGATGATGGCGGCCGGGTCGTACTGCTGGCGCCGCTCCGCCACCTCTTCGGCGGTGAGGCCGAAGAGGAAGAAGTTCTCTTCCCCCACCTCCTCGCGGATTTCGATGTTCGCCCCGTCCAGGGTGCCGATGGTGACTGCCCCGTTCATCATGAACTTCATGTTGCCGGTTCCCGAGGCTTCCTTGCCGGCGGTGGAGATCTGCTCCGAAAGGTCGCTGCCGGGGGCGATCACCTCCATCGCCGTGACCCGGTAGTTGGGGAGAAAGGCCACCTTCAGCCGGCCGTTGACGTCCGGATCGTCGTTGACCACGCCGGCCACGTTGTTGATCAGCTTGATGATGCTTTTCGCCATGGCATAACCGGGAGCTGCCTTGCCGCCGACCAGAACGCAGCGGTCGGTCCAGTCGGCCGTATCACCCCGCTTGAGGCGGTCGTAGAGGTGGATGACGTGCAGGACGTTGAGCAACTGCCGCTTGTATTCGTGGATGCGTTTGACCTGCACGTCGAAGAGCGCCTCGGGATCGAAAACGACGCCGCAGTCGGCCTCGACCATGGCGGCCAGCCGCCGCTTGTTCGTCAGCTTCACCTCATGCCAGCGGGTGCGGAACTCCGGATCCTCGGCCAGCGGCTCGAGACGGCGCAGTTGCTCGAGATCGGCCACCCAACCGTCGCCGAGTTTTTCGCTGATCAGTTCGCGCAACCCCGGGTTGCACCAGGCGAGCCAGCGGCGTGGCGTGACGCCGTTGGTCTTGTTGTTGAACTTTTCCGGCCAAAGTTCGAAAAAATCGTGAAACAGTCCCTCGGTCAGCAAACGCGAATGGATGGCAGCGACGCCGTTGACCGAGAAACTGCCGACAATGGCCAGGTAGGCCATGCGCACCATCGGCTCGGTGCCTTCCTCGATCAGCGACAGCCGCTGCTGCCGCTGGCTGTCGCCGGGCCAGCGGCGGGCGACCTCGGCCAGGAAACGGGCGTTGATTTCGCAGATGATCTCCAGCAGGCGCGGCAGCAGCTGGCGGAAGAGCCGCACCGGCCACTTTTCCAGGGCTTCCGGAAGCAGGGTGTGGTTGGTGTAGGCCATGGTCCGCGAGGTGATCGCCCAGGCCTCGTCCCAGCCCAGACCGTGCTCGTCCATCAGCAGCCGCATCAGCTCCGGGACGGCGCAGCTCGGATGGGTATCGTTGAGCTGGAAGCAGTTCTTTTCCGCAAAGGCGGTAAAATCGCGGCCCTGCATGCCGACCCAGCGGGCCAGCACGTCCTGCAGGCTGGCCGAAGCAAGAAAGTACTGCTGGCGCAGCCGCAACTCCTTGCCGCTCTCGCTGGCATCGTTGGGATAGAGGACCATGGTGATGTTTTCGGCGGCGTTCTTGGCGGCGACCGATTCGGGGTACATGCCGGCGTTGAATTCGCCGAGGTCGAACTCGTCGGTGGCGGCCGCCTTCCAGAGGCGCAGGGTGTTGACGGTGCCGTTGCGGTAGCCGGGGATGGGGATATCGTAGGGGATGGCAAGGACGTCGTGGGTATCGACCCAGCGCGCCCGCAGCTCGCCGCCGGCGTCCCGGATGAACTCGCTGCGCCCGCCGAACCGGATCCGCTGGGTGTACTCGGGACGCTCGATCTCCCAGGGATTTCCCGCCCGCAGCCAGTGGTCGGGTTCCTCGACCTGGCGGCCGTCGACGATCAACTGGCGGAACATGCCGTACTCGTAGCGGATGCCGTAGCCGGTGACCGGCAGCTGCAGCGTCGCGCAGCTGTCGAGGAAGCAGGCGGCCAGCCGCCCCAGGCCGCCGTTGCCCAGTCCCGCATCGTGCTCCGCTTCTGCCAACTCTTCCAGCTCCAGGCCGAGGCACTGCAGGGCCAGCACCGAGGTCTCGTCCAGACCGAGGTTGAGCGTGGCGTTGCCCAGGGTGCGCCCGATGAGGAACTCGAGGGAGAGGTAGTAGGCGTGCTTGCAGTCGTTCCCCTCGTAAGCGTAGCGGGTGCTCTTCCAGCGCTCCATCAGGCGGTCGCGCAGGATCAGGACCAGGGCCTGGTAGGCGTAATGGGCCGAGCGGCTGTGCCGGTCGCGGCCGAGAGTGTAGGTATAGTAGCGGCGGAAATCCTCGACCAGGTCGAAGACGTCCATGCCGAGGGGGGGGAGATCGGTGAGACTGGCGTTGAGCTGGCTCTCCTGCAACTTCTTGGTAATCATCGCATCCACCTCTTCTTGGCGATTCAGAGTATCCCCCCGCGAACTCCGGGGAGGCGCAGACGGCAAGTGTTATTATAGCAGAGGCGGAGAAATGGCAAGCCGGGGCACGACGTCAGCCCAGCCGAGGAATCAGCAGATTGGCAAGTCCGATGAGGAAGCCGAGCAGGCCGCCGAAAAGGTTGATGTACTTGAACTGCTCCTGCATGATGCCGAGCAGCAACCCCTCCACCTTGAGGATATCGAGGGAATTGACCTTCTCCTCAACCATGCGCCGCACGTTGAGGGTTTCCACCAGGGGCGGGACCTCTCTCTTGAGAAGCTCGCCCAGCTGCCGGCAGAGCCCCTCTTCCAGCTCCTCGCGGACATCGACTGGCAGGCGGGCGGAGAGCTTGCCCAGCGGCCGGCTGAACAGCCACTCCTCGGCCTTGGCCGCCAGCACCTTTTCCAGGGCTTCGCGGGCACCGGGGGAACGCAGGACCTCTAGCAGGCGGTCGGCCAGCAGCTCCCGCCCCCGCGCCACCCCTCCCTCGGGGAGCGCTTTTTCGAGCAGCGCGCCAAAGGAGCGGTCCTTGAGCCGGTCGAGGCCGCGTTCGGCAAGGGTGAGCGTGGCCTCGGCGGCCCGCCGGGACTGCACCATGGAGACCGCCCGTTCGCGAACGAAGCGGCGCACACCGGCTACCTTTTCATAGGGGACCTTTTCCAGGTAGGTCCGCAGCGGCCGATCGAGCAGCGCATCGAGTCGCTCGCGCAGCAGCAGGGCCACCTGCGCCTGGGTCTTCTCCTCACGCAGCCAGCGAGCGATTTCGTCGCCCGCCCGATCGAGAAACTCGGGGATGCGGGCGTAGACCTTCTCCAGGTTGATGAAGCCGGCCAGCAGCCCGGAAAATCCGCCCAGCGAGTCGAGAAACCCCTCGATCCCCTCCCGCCCCTTTTTCACCAGGCGGCTGCGAAAATCGGGATCGTACAGCATCCCGCCGAACTTCTCGAGCAGGGGCGGGATCTCTTTCTCCAACTGGGCGAGGAGCACCTCGACCAGGTCGGCCGGGAGCAGTTCGCGCAGGCTGCGGTCGGAAGCCAGCCACTGTTCGGTTCTGCCGTCGACGAAGCCGGCCACCGCCCGGGCCACCCCGTCGGAGTGGAGAAAGTCGGAGAGTCGCCCGTCGAGATGCTCGCGCAGCTGCTGGTAGCGTTCCGGGGTAAGAAAACTCTCCAGGTCGCGGGCGAGCAGCTCGTTCCCCTTGCGGCGCAGAAACTCCCGGAACCTGGCCTCGAATTCGGCGCTCTCCAGGTAGTCGAAGACACTCTTGGCGAGTTTCCAGCGCAGCAGGTCGACCAGGTCGCGGAAACGGGCCTGGTAATCGGCCGGCACCAGCGAGACCGCCGGTCCCAGTTCCCGGTCGAGAAAGTCGCCGAGCTTCTCCGTCACCACCCCGCGCAGCTCGCGGCGGAAGGACTCCTTCTCCAGCACCCGCCCGACATCCTCGGCGGTGAGCAGGTGGCTGCCGACCATCTCCCCCATCTTTTCCGCCAGCTCGGAGCGCTTGGCGGGGATGATCCCTGGAGTGAGCGGCAGACGCACACCGAAGATCCGCCAGGGATGCAGCGGCCGGAAGAGCATGCGGATGGCGATGTAATTGGTCACGTAGCCGATGAATGCCCCCAGCAGCGGCGGGAGCAGGTAGGGCATATACGGGGCAAGTGCAGACATGATCCTGACCTCTGGGTCCTTGGGGTGAAAGGTGCCTCATCATAACCGCATTCGCCGGCCAGGACAAGGGCGGCCGGCGGCAAAGTCTGCTATAGTTTTTCCAGCTCAGCGAATCCACTCTGCGAGGCCTGCCATGTCCGAACCCCGCCCTGCCGGCGAAAGCCGGCTGATCATCCGCGAGATGAGCATCGACGACTTCTCCGAGGTCTTCCATATCGGCGAGGAGGTCTTCACCGCCGAATTCTCCCCCAGCCTCTACCGTACCTGGGACGAATACGAGGTCACCACCCTGTTCAACTCGGACAGCGAGCTCTGCCTGGTGGCCGAGGCCGGCGACTCCATCGTCGGCTTCGCCCTCGGCACGACGGTGGAGAAGCATCACTCCCCCTGGAAATACGGCTACCTGGTCTGGCTGGGGGTGAAGAAGGGGCTGCAGAAGGCGCGCGTCGGGGAGCGGCTCTTCCGCGAGATCCGCCGGCGCATGCAGGAGCAGGGGGTGCGGATGATCATCATCGACACCGACGCCGACAACCTGGCGGCCATCCGCTTCTTTCAGAAGCAGGGGTTCGGCAATGTTCAGGAGCACGTCTACATGACCCTGAACCTCACCCGCCCGAAGCGCAAGGCGGCGGAGAAAGCGCCATGAGCGACCGGCTGGAACGGGCCTGGCGGACGATCGATCCGCAGCGGTTGCGCACCACCCTGCTCGACCTGCTCGACATCTATTCCCCTTCCGGCAAGGAAGAGGACGTTCAGCTCTACCTGGAGGAGCGCCTCACCGGCGCCGGTTTCGCCGTCGAGCGGCAGGCAGTGGAGGAGGATCGCTACAACCTGCGGGTGACCATGGGGGAGGCGGAGCCGCAGCTCTACCTGGTGGGGCATGTCGATACCGTCGCCGCCTGGGATCTGGAGGTCAGCGGGCCGCGCGAAGAGGGGGGGATCATCCACGGTCTGGGCAGCGCCGACATGAAGGGGGGGTGCGCCGCCATGCTCGAGGCCTGGCTCGCCCTGGCCGCGCTGCCGGCGCACGAACGACCGGCGGCGGGGCTGCTGCTGGTGGTGGGGGAGGAGGAGAACGGGGACGGCAGCGCCGCCTTCCTCAGGCAGCAGCGTCCGCCCTGGGTGGTGATCGGCGAGCCGACCTCCCTGGTCGCCTGCTTCGCCCACTACGGCTACCTGGAGGCGGGGTTCGTCACCCGCGGCCGGCGCATTCACTCCTCGCTGCCGGAACTCGGGCACAACGCCGTGGAGTCGATGCTGCGGGTGCTGCTCCATCTGGGGCGCGACCCGCTCTTCGCCCGGGAGTCTTCCGGCATCGTCTACTCGATCCGGGAGATGAGTTCGGCGCGGGCGGGGTTCGTCGTGCCCGACCGCTGCGAAAGCTGGATCGACCTGCATCTCCCCCCGGAAACGGACCCGGGCGCCGTCGCCGAAGCGATCCGCCGGCGGGCCACCGGCGCCACCGAATACGTTCCCGACCTGGATCTGGAGGTCGCCTTCGATTTCGCCGCCCGCGGCTACAGCCTGGGCACCGACAACCCCCTGGCAGCCCGGCTGCGGGAAGTCTACCCGAAGCTCGGCCTGCCGCTGCACTGCGACGCCTTCCGCTCCCACTCCGACGGCAACCTCTTCTTCGAGGCGGGAGTGCGGCCGCTCATCCTCGGCCCCGGCGCCCTGGAGAGCGCCCACACCCCCGACGAGCAGACCACCCTGGCCGAAGTGGTCGCCGCCGCCCGGATCTATGCGGCGCTTTGTCTAAGGAGGAAGGATGAGGGATGAGGGATTTTCCTTCTTCCTCCTGCATCCTTCCCCCCTCATCCTTGCCCCTCTACCCCTCCATCTCGATCAGCGAATGGTCGCCGATGTTCATCCGCCGGGGGGAGCCGATCAGGGTGACGCTGTCGCCGAGGATGGAGGAATGCAGGATGATGTCCCGCACCTTGCTGTCGGCGTTGATGATCGCGTCCCGGATGATGCTCTCCTCGACCACGCTCCCGGCGGCCACGGAAACGTTGGGACCGAGGATCGAGCCGCGCACCACCGCTCCCCTCTCGATGTGCACCGGCTCGATGAGCACCGAGTTGACCACCTCGCCGTGGGCATGATGGCGTCCGCGCAGCAGGTACCGGTTGGTTTCGAGCAGGGTCTCCGGCTTGCCGCAGTCAAGCCAGGCGTCGATCTCCGGCGCC
This sequence comes from Desulfuromonadales bacterium, assembly GCA_035620395.1. Taxonomy (NCBI): domain Bacteria; kingdom Pseudomonadati; phylum Thermodesulfobacteriota; class Desulfuromonadia; order Desulfuromonadales; species Desulfuromonadales bacterium. Next base: position 20,799 of record DASPGW010000091.1, read on the forward strand.
CGGAAACGGCGGCCGTCCTGAATCATGCGCATGAACACGGAAGGGAGATAGTACTCCCCCTTGACCGTCTCCCCGGCGGCGATGGTCTGCTCGAGGTAGCCCATGAAGCGCCTGCCGTCCTTCAGGTAGTAGAGTCCCACCTGGGCCAGCCTGGAGACGGGGGTGTCCGGCTTCTCGACCATGTCGACGATGGTGCCGCCGCGCACCACGTTGACCCCGAAACGCTGGTAGTCCTCCACCTCCTTGGAGTAGATCAGCCCGTCGCAGTCGTCGCAGAGCTGGGGAATGCGCGTGAGGTCGGTGACGAAAATGGTGTCGTTGAAGACCACCAGCACATCGTCCCCGGCCTCGATGCGGGGGGCGGCCAGGGCCACCGCATGAGCCGGACCGAGCCGCTCCTGCTGGACGATGTAGGTGCAGTTCAAGCCGGGAAACCGGGCGGCCATGAAATCCTCGATCTGCTTGCCGTTCTCGTCGGTGATGAAGATGAATTCGTCGGCCTTGAGGACCTCCAGCCGGCTGATGATATGCTCGAGCACCGTCTTGCCCGCCACGTGGACCAGGGATTTGGCCTTGGTATGGGTGTGCGGTCGCAGGCGGGTCCCCTTGCCGGCGACCGGGAGAATGATTTTCATGCTGCCTCCTTCGAAATGATAGCCGCCCGGTCCTTTTCTCCGCCGGCGAAATCGGCTATTCTGTTTTCCGTTCTGCTTCGACCCCTATCCTGCTGCTGAAACGGAGTCCCGATGAAAGACCACCTGATCCGCATCCTGACCGCCGACGGTTCCCTGCGCGCCACCGCCGCCGTCACCACCCGCCTGGTCGAGGAGAGCCGGCGGCGGCAGGGGACCGACCCCACCGCGACGGTGGCCCTCGGCCGTCTCGCCACCGGCGCCGCCCTGATGGGGAGCCTGCTGAAGGGGGAACAGCGTCTCGCCCTGACCGTCGAAGGGAACGGTCCGCTGCAGAAGCTGCACGCCGAAACCGATGCCGCCGGCCATTTGCGTGCCTCGGTCAGGCATCCGGTCGCCGGGCTGCCGCCCCGCGAGGGGCGCTTCGACGTCGCCGGGGCCGTCGGCCGCGCCGGCTTCCTGCACGTGGTCAAGGACCTCGGGCTCAAGGAGCCGTACCGGGGCGTGGTGCAGCTCTACACCAGCGAGATTGCCGAGGACCTCGCCTATTACCTCACCACTTCCGAGCAGACGCCTTCGAGCGTCGCCCTCGGCGTCTCCCTGACCCCGGAAGGCAGCGTCGCCGCGGCGGGCGGTTACCTCGTCCAGGCGATGCCCGGCAGCGACGACTCGCTTATCCCGCTGCTCGAGCAGCGCCTGACCACCCTGCCGCCGGTTTCGACCCTGCTGCGTGACGGGGTAGGGCCGGCCGCGATACTTGAACATCTCTTCGCCGGCATTCCCTACAACCTCCAGGGGGAAACGGAACTCGTCTTTCGCTGCGGCTGCAGCCGGCAGCAGGTGCGCCGGGTGCTGCTCGCCCTGGGCAAGGAAGAGCTGCAAGAGCTGGCTGCCCGCAATGAGGCAACGACGGTCACCTGTGAATTCTGCAAGGAACCCTACGATTTCCCCGCCGCCGAACTGAAAAGGCTGTCCGCCTTGCTCTGAGGATTTGGTTTTCCCCGTGGATTATAGCAGACGGCGCCGGGCTGGGCCAGCATCACGCCTCTTCGCCGTTGACGCCAAGGTCCTGCAGCCGCCAGAGCCGGGCATAGAGGCCGCCCTGCTGCAGCAATTCCCCGTGCGTCCCGCACTCGCGGATCTTACCCCGGCGCAGCACGACGATGCGGTCCGCCCGCCGCGCCGACTGCAGGCGGTGGGCGATCAGCAGCACGCTGCGCTGGCGGCCGGCGGCGGCGAGCCCCCGGTTGACGAGGTCCTCGGTCAGCAGGTCGAGGCGGCTGGTGGCCTCGTCGAGGATCAGCACCCCGGGTTGCGGGACCAGCGCCCGCGCCAGGCAGAGCAGTTGCCGCTCACCGGCGGAGAGATTTTTGCCCC
>DASPGW010000092.1 GCA_035620395.1 Desulfuromonadales bacterium
GACGGCCATGCTCACCTCCTTCAACGAGGCGGACCTGAGCCGGGTGCTCGCGCTGCGCAAGAAGCACGGCGAAGAGTTCAAGCAGCGCCACGGCGTACCGCTCGGCTTCATGTCCTTCTTCGTCAAGGCGAGCGCCGAGGCGCTCAAGGAATTCCCCCAGGTCAACGCCCGCATCGACGGCGACGACATCGTCTACCAGCAGTTCTACGACATAGGCATCGCCGTCGGCGCCGAGAAGGGGCTGGTGGTGCCGGTCATCCGTGATGCCGACCGCCTCAGCTTTGCCGAAATCGAGCAGGCGATCCGCGACTTCGTCGAGAAGATCGAGCAGAACAAGCTCGACCTCGCCGACCTCGAAGGGGGGACCTTCTCGATCACCAACGGCGGGGTCTACGGCTCGCTGCTCAGTACGCCGATCCTCAATCCCCCGCAGAGCGCCATCCTCGGCATGCACGCCATCCAGGAGCGCCCCGTCGCCCGCGACGGCGAAATCGTCATCCGGCCGATGATGTACCTCGCCCTCTCCTACGACCACCGCCTCATCGACGGCCGCGAGGCGGTCAGCTTCCTCAAGCGGATCAAGGAGTTCGTCGAAGAGCCGGACGAGATGCTGCTGGAGTTGTGAAGAGTGGGGGATAGGACCGTCAGGAGCATCCCCCACGGCATCAGCATCCCATGGCTGCTTGAGGACTTTTCGGTGGCGGCCGATCCCTTGTCGGCTCCTTTTCGGCAGACGGAGGGTTAGCGCGGGCGGGTGTCGACAAACCGGTTTTTTCGCCGGCATCCCCTGAATGAACACTCACCCCGAATGCGAAAACATCCGGTCAATCCCACCTCGTTATACTCCCGTTCCGGAAGCTGGAGACCGAAAGGGAATCCAGGCACGGGCGCTTCAGTGCCTGCCTTGTCATTTTAATGAAGAAGGCGGGCGTTATTGCGCTTTTTGCTACCCCCGAATCGGGGATTTCCCCATTGTTCCCGGCGGCAGAAATCGTAAAATACTTATAAAAGAATAGATTTTGGAAATGGTGGCCGAGGGCAGGAAAAGGAGAGTGGCCATGAGAAAGCAAAAAATCTTCCTTAAAACAATCATCTGTGTAAACGAGGAATGTTTCGAGGATAGCCTTAGTGCCAGTCGGTACTTCATGGAGCTTGCGAGCCACGGCCAGAAGGTGTCGGTTACTCGCCGTGTGGAGGTGGAAGGGGTCGGGTTGCAGACGGACGAGGTAGAGGCCGACTTGGTGCTGGTGCGCGGTTGACTTGCCATGTCGATTTCCCCCGAACCATCAGGGATGGGGGGCAGTATTGCAACATTCTCGCTGAAGTTCTCCCTTTGGCCCACAAACCCGGAAACATTATCCCGGCGCACTGAATCGTAGAAAAAGCGTGCGCCGGCGACTAGTGCCCGGAGCCTTCCAGATCCCCCACCACCGATCCGTATTTCAGGTGGATCATCTTCCGGTCCGCCTCCCAGAATTCCCCGAGCATCGCCTTCATCTCCTTCTGGCTGAAGTACCCCATGGCCGCCGGGAAGAAGACGTGGTCCTCTTTGCGGATGTGTTCCCGGTAGAGATCGGGCAGCAGGGTCAGCTTCTCCAGGATGGTTCGGCGGGCGGCCGCCGAACCCTGCGCCGCCTGCTTGCTCGCTTCGGCCAGTTCCCCGACGTTGCGACGGCCGTGGTTGTGCTCGTCGAGAAGCTCCTGCAGCAGCGTGCGGTGGTCCGCGGCGAGGTCCTTGCCGGCGGCATCCCGGAACAGGATGTTCTCCTCCTTGGCATGATGGGTCTTGTCGGCGTACATGCGGATGAAGTCGACCGCCTGGTCGATGAGGGAAAGGTCGACCTCGTTCCCCGCCTCGATCCGCTGCGCCTCCCGGCGCAGCAAGGCCATCATCCGCTCGATGAGCCGGTGCTCTTCCATCAATACTGCAATCGGTTGCATGGCCCTTCTCCGGTCGATGTGCGGCGTATGGCCGTCGCCTCAGGAGTTCGGGGTGATGGGGTGGTCGGTGTGGGCGCCGGTGGAGAACTCCATGACCTCTTCCACCCTTACCAGCATGCGCGACTCCACCTGCGGGGTGCCCGGCGCCTCGACCTCGGGGGCAAAACCGTCGAGGATTCCGATGGGGATGACCTTTTCCACCGTGCCGACGAGCTGGTAGCCGCCGCCGCTGGCGGCATCGATGACCGCCACCGCCACCCGGGGCACCTCGGCTACATTCTCCAGGGTTTGGCGGCAGAACCAGGCCTCGAAGACGACGTGCTCGGCATCGGGCACCTTGAGCCCCCGGCTGGCGGCCAGATGCGGCCGTGACCGCTGGTCGGCGGAAGCGACGAAGGCCAGGTTGGTCTCTTCGATGAATTTTTTCAGCTTTTTCGAGATCATGTCGGACAGACTCCTTGTTCTTCGCAAGCCTCCAGGTAGCGCTCCGCCTGGATGGCGGCCATGCAGCCGGTGCCGGCGGCGGTGACCGCCTGGCGGTAGTGCGGGTCCTGCACATCCCCGGCGGCGAATACGCCGGCCACGCTGGTTTCGGTGCCGTTGCGGGTGACGATGTAGCCGTTGTCGTCGAGCTCCAGCTGTCCTTTGAACAGGGCGGTGTTGGGGGTGTGGCCGATGGCGATGAAGAGGCCGTGGCAGGCGAATTCCTCTTCGGCGCCGCTCTCCACGTCCTGCAGACGGACGCCGGTGACGCCGCTGCTCTGGTCGCCGAGAATGGCCGTGACCATGGTGTTCCAGCGGAAGGCGATGCGCGGGTTTTCTTTTGCCCGGTCCTGCAGAATGGTGGTGGCGCGCAGGGTGTCGCGGCGATGCACGACTGTCACCCGGAGAGCGAAGCGGGCCAGCAGCGAGGCCTCCTCCATGGCGGTATCGCCGCCACCGACCACCACCACCTCCTTGCCGCGGTAGAAGAAGGCGTCGCAGGTGGCGCAGACCGAAACCCCCCGCCCCATCAGCTCCCACTCGTTGGGCAGGTTCAGCATCTTCGGCGAGGCGCCGGTGGAGATGATCAGTGTGCGGCTGCGGTAGACGTCGTCGCCGACCCAGACCTTGAAGGGGCTGGCAGCGAGATCGACCCGGGCCACTTCGCCGGTGACGAAGTTGGTGCCGAAGCGGCGGGCCTGCTGCTCCATGCGCGTCATCAGATCGGGGCCCTCGATTCCCTCGGGGAAGCCGGGGTAGTTGTCGACGGTTGTCGTGGTGGTCAGCTGGCCGCCCGGCTGCGGGCCCTGAATGATCAGCGGGCAGCAGTTGCTGCGGGCGGCGTAGATGGCTGCGGTCAGCCCCCCCGGGCCGCCGCCGACGATGAGGTGCCGGTAGAGGCATTCCTTATCGGCCATGGGCGGCCTCCGCGAACTGCTCCTCGGCGTGGTAGGAGGAGCGGACCAGCGGTCCCGCCTCGACGTGGCGGAAGCCGAGGGCCAGGGCTTCGCCGCGCAGTGCCGCAAATTCTTCCGGCGGCAGGTAGCGCGCAACCGGATGGTGGCCGCGGGTCGGGGAAAGGTACTGGCCGAGGGTGAGCAGGGAACAGCCGACCCGCCGCAGGTCGGCGAGCACCGCCAGCAGCTCCGTGCGCTCCTCGCCCAGGCCGAGCATCAGCCCGGATTTGGTCGGGATCTGCGGCGCCAGCTCCCGGGCGTCGGCCAGCAGCTGCAGGGAGCGCTCGTAGACGGCCTCCTGGCGCACCGCCGGATAGAGCCGGGGGACGGTCTCCAGGTTGTGGCCGAGGATGTCGGGGCCGGCGGCGAGGATGGTCGCCAGCGCCTGGCGGCTGCCGCCGAGGTCGGGGATCAGCAGCTCCACCCGGCAGCCGGGAGCGGCCAGGCGGATCGCCTCCGTGAGACGGGCGAACTGGGCGGCGCCGCCGTCGGCGAGGTCGTCGCGGGTGACCGAGGTGACGACGGCATGCTTCAGCCCCAGCTCGGCCACTGCCCGGGCCACCTTGAGGGGTTCCTGCGGGTCGGGCGGCAGCGGCGCTCCGTCCTGCACATTGCAGAAGCGGCAGCTGCGCGTGCAGCGGTCGCCGAGGATCATGAAGGTGGCGGTGCCGCGGTTCCAGCACTCCCCCTGATTGGGGCAGGCGGCGCTGCGGCAGACCGAATGCAGTCCCTGCTGCCGGTGATACCGGTCGATGCGGGCGTAGTTCGGGCCGCCGGGGAAGCGGACCTTAAGCCAGTCGGGCTTTCTCTTCTGGTCGGATGGCGACATACTCTCCTACGTATCGGCTGACAAAAACTTTGGCAAAGGAACGGATGATTTCCTCTTCCACCTGCGGCAGCGGAACCGGCTGACCGAGCAGGCGCTCCAGCGAGGTCATGCGGACACCCGGCAGGCCGCAGGGGACAATGGCGGCAAAGCCCGAGAGGTCGGCGGCGACGTTCAGGGCGAAGCCGTGCCAGCTGACCCAGCGGCGCACGCCGACGCCGATCGAGGCGATCTTCTCTCCCGCCACCCAGACCCCGGTCTTGCCGGCGATGCGCTCCCCGACCAGGCCGAAGGCGGCGAGAGCGTCGATGAGGGTTGCCTCCAGCAGCCGCAGATACCGGTGGAGGTCGCGTCCCCGCGGCTCCAGGTCGATGATGGGGTATCCCACCAACTGCCCCGGGCCGTGGAAGGTGACGTCGCCGCCGCGGCCGACCCGCTCCAGATCGATGCCGCGGCGGGCCAGTTCGGCGGCGGGCAGCAGCAGGTTCGCCTCACTGGCGCCCCGGCCGAGGGTGACGACCGGCGGGTGTTGCAGGAGAATGAGGATGTCCTCTGCTTCCCGCCGCCGTCGTTCGAGCAGGGTTTCCTGCAGGGCGAGGGCGCTGCGGTAGGCGAGGGAACCGGGCCGCAGGGTGCGAAAACGGCTCTCGCTGACGGCGGCCGGGGCAACGGTCTGGCCGCTGTCGTTCATCCTCCGGATCAGTCCTCCCAGTGGATGCAGGCCACCGGGCAGGTGTCGATCGCTTCCTGAATCTTGTCCTCGGAGGCGCCGGCCGCATCGTAAACTTCGGCGAGGCCGTCCTCGTTCATGCGGAACACCTCGGGGACGGTGTCGACGCAGAGATTGCAGCTGATGCAGACATCCTGGTCGACGTACGGTTTCTTCGCCATGACTCTCTCCTGTTCAGATTTTTTCGAAGTTGCTCTTGTCGGCGCCGCACAGCGGGCAGACCCAATCGTCCGGAATGTCGGCAAAGGCTGTGCCGGCAGCGACGCCGTTGCCCGGGTCGCCTTCGGCGGGGTCGTAGATATAGTCGCAGATCATGCAGCGGTACTTGTCCATCGGTTCCTCCGTGTTTTTTCGATTAATGTCCGGCCGGTAAACGGCCCATCCATTCTAGACGATTTCTTCGCGCTGGCAAGAGAGCGATTCAGCTCCCGTCCTGATTATTCCGTGGCGACCGGCGGCCGCACCGCCGTCCGTTCCGGAACGATCTTGACGAAGCGGGTGCGGCAGGCGGCGAGGACCTGCTCCACCCAGTCGGCTTCTTCGGTCTGGTGCGAGTGGAGCAGCTCCCGGTGGTACTGCAGCAGCAGTTCGCCGATGGCGGCGACGTCCTCCTCCTCGAGGTCGCGGATCTCGACCTCGGCGCCGCGGGCCAGCCGCCGGCGCAGCGCCTCCCGGGTCAGCCCCATCCCGGTGTCGAGGTGGCAGTAGACCGTCCCGCCGGTCATTCCCGAGCAGAGCCAGGGTCCGGGATCTCCCAGCACGACCACCCGGCCGGCGGTCATGTACTCGAAGGCGAATCCCTTGAGATTGGCGCCGGCGGCCAGGTGGACCTGGTCGGCGGCGAGCGGCTGGCGGATGCGGCCGCCGAGGACGACATCGGCTCCCGAGAGACGGATGCAGGCCCGGCTGTCGGCGTCCCCCTGGATGAGGAAGGTCCCCCCCTGGGCGCCGTAGGCGAGCCCCTTGCCGACGGCGCCGCCGACGCGCAGGCCGTTGCGGTTCTCCCCCTTGAGGACGACGATCTTGCCGCCGCCGGCCCCCTTGCCGACGCCGTCCTGGGCACCCCCCTCGACCCGGATGTGGATGGGCGGGATGTTGAAGGCTCCCAGGCCGTTGCCGGGGATGGAGTCGCGCTTGAAGTGGAGCAGCACCCGCTTCTCCTCGCCGTAGCGTCCCTCGGCCAGGCCGCGCGTCATCGCCCCCGCCAGGGTGGTGCCGATCGCCCGGTCGGAGCTCGAGGCGCTGAAGTCGTCATAGCGGACCCGGTCGTCGCCGCCGTCGAAGGCGTCGGTGACCAGCTGCGCGATGAGCGAGGTGAGGTAGTTGAGCGGCTTGCGGATGATCCGCACCTTCTTCTCGGCCGCCCGGGCGCCGCTCCCTGCGGCGGGTGCGAGCAGATCGCCGAGGTCGAGGCGCTCCAGGCCGCGCGCCTGCACCAGCAGGTCGGCGCGGCCGACCAGATCCTGGGCGCGCCGGACGCCGAGCCGGGCGGTCAGGGCGCGGATTTCCTGGCCCAGGGCGCGGAAGAAGGTCGTCTCGTAGATGATGCCGTTCTCCAGCACGCGCGGCACGAAACGCTTCAGGCCGCGTCGCTGCGCCTCCTCGATGGTTTCGATCTGGGTGGCGATGCCGACGTGGCAGGTGTCGAGGTGGCAGCCGCGGCAGGCGGTGCAGCCGACCACCACCATCGCCATGGTGCCGAAGCCGACCCGGTTGGCCCCGAGCAGCATCAGCTTGACCACGTCCCGCCCGGTGCGGGCGCCGCCGTCGGCCCAGATCTCCACCCGATGCCGCAGGCCGGCGGCGGCGAGGGCCCGGTGCGCCTCGCGCACGCCGATCTCGGCCGGCAGGCCGACGAACTTGATGGCGTGCTTGCGGGCGGCGCCGGTGCCGCCGTCGTAGCCGCTGATGGTGATGATGTCGGCGCCGGCCTTGGTGATCCCCAGGGCGATGGTGCCGATGCCGGCCACCGCCGGCACCTTGACCGAGATGCGGGCGCGGGGGTTGGCGGTGCGCAGTTCCTCGATGATCTGTGCCAGGTCCTCGATGGAGTAGAGGTCGTGGTTGTTGGAGGGGGAGATGAGAGGGACCCCCGGTGCGGCGCTGCGCGCCGCGGCGATCTTGGCCGTCACCTTGAAACCCGGCAGGTGCCCCCCCTCGCCCGGCTTGGCCCCCTGGCCGATCTTGATCTCGAGGAAGTCGGCCGAGTTGAGCAGCTGCATGTGGACGCCGAAGCGCCCCGAAGCGACCTGCTGGCCGCGATTCGCCCGATATTTGCCGAGCATGTCGGCAATTTCCCCCCCCTCGCCGTTCATGCAGATGATGTTGAGCCTTTTGGCCGCTTCGGCGTAGATGCGGAAGGGGGTCTCCCCCTGCGAGCCGAAGCTCATGGCGGAGAAGAGGATCGGCAGGCTGTGGCCGCCGACCGAGGCGTCGACCTCCTCGGGGTCGACGGCGAGCTCCTCGGGGAAACGGAAGTCGAGCAGATGGCGGAGGGCCAGGGGGTGCTCGACTTCGAGCTGGCGGATCAGGCGGGAGAGGTCGGCGTAGCTCTCCTCCATCTTGGCCACCGCCCCGACCATCTTCCAGATGCGCGGGTAGAGGCGGAAGGGGACCGGAACCGGCTGCCGCTCCTTGCGGCGGGCGTCGGCGCGCCGCTCGCGGTGGTCGGCTTCGAGGCGGGCGAAGGTCAGACCCCCGGCGGCGCTGCCGCAGAAGTTCGGGGTCTCGAAGAACTGCGCCAGCTCCGGGGCCAGGCCGATGGCGGCGAAATACTTGCCGTAGCCGCCGATCTCGTGGGTCCCCATGGTGGAGATGACCTTCTCCAGCCCCCTGGCGAGGACCGGCAGGAGGTTCCGCAGCCCGTTCTCCTCCTCGGCGGCCTGCTCCCACATGAGGTAGGGGCAGAGGGCGTCGGCCCCCATGCCGAGGGCAAAGATCAGGTCGTGCAGGTTGCGCAGCGCGCCGGAACGGACCACGAGCGATACCCGCCGGCGCCGGCTTTCGCCCCGGCCGTCCGCTTCGGTCTTGAGCGCCCGGTGCAGGGCCGCCACCGCCAGGAATGGGTCGAGAAAGTCCTGCCCCGGGCCGAAGGCGCGGCTGTCGTCGAGCAGCAGCAGGGCCGCGCCGCGGCCGGCGGCTGTGCGCGCCTCGCGGGCGAGTCTCTCCAGTGCGGCGGGGATAGTCTCGCCGCGCCGCAGGGTGCAGGAGAGGGTGCGCACCCCCTTTTGCCCGGCAGGGCCGAAGGCGTCCAGCAGCGCCTCCAGGGTGCAGCTGCCGAGGCCTGCCGCGACCGGCGCATCGGCCGCGTTTTCGCCGAGGCGCCGGCCGCCGGTCAGCAGCGGCACCTCCAGGCGAACGGCGCGCCGTGCCGGGCCGCGCAGGTTCGGGCGGGCGCCGAGGGTGACGCGGGTGGAGAAGTGCTCGGTCTCCCGCTCCCGGTCGATGGCCGGGTTGGTCACCACCGCCACCTGCTCCTTGAAATAGTCGGAAAGGTTCTGCCGGCCGAGGGCGAGGGCCGCCAGCGGGCCGTCATAGCCGAGGGAGGCGATCGGGTCGGCGCCGGAGCGGGCGGCCTCCTTCAGGTTGCGCACATCACTCCCCTGCCAACCGAAGGCGGCAAGCAGGTTGTCGGTCAGCAGGGCGGCGCTGCGGCCAAAGTCAGCGGCCTCGCGGGGCGGGGCGGCAGGGCCCGGCGGGGCTTTGATCAGCGACTGGCTGTGCGCCGCCAAGGAAGTGCGGCGGCGAAAGCGGGCGAGGTTCTCCCGCTGCAGCGCCGGGTGCTCGAGGAGCTGGGCCTTGCGGCCGGGGAGCAGACGCAGGCCGAGCTTCTCGCCCGGGGCGAGCGGCTTGGGGTCGGCGAGAATCTCTTCCTGGGGGACGACCCCGACCTCGGAGGAGGCGAAGTACTCCTTGTCGGTTTCCCCGAACCACAGGGGGCGCAGGCCCATGGCATCGACGGAGAAGATGCAGGCGTCGCGGTGCCGGGCGATGATGGCCGCCGGCCCCTGGGCGCTGGCGGTGAGGAAGCGGCGGAAGAAGTCGTACATCGAGGCCGGCTCCGGCGCCATCTTCTCCGTCTCGCTGACGATGGGCGGAAAGACCATCTCCATCGCCTCGAAGAGGGTCAGGCCGAAGCGGCGGATCAGCCCCTCCAGGGTGCGGTTGAGGTCCTGCGAGTCGCTCCCGCCCGGCGGCAGGGGAATCCCCAGCATGAGCGCCTCCTCGCGCAGCCGGGCAATGGTGTTGATCTCGCCGTTGTGGCCGAGCAGGGAAAAGGGCTGGGCGCGCAGCACCGTCGGCAGGGTGTTGGTGGAGAACCGGCTGTGGCCGATGGTGGCCGCCGAGAGAAAGTCCCGGCGCTTGAGTTCGGGGTAGTAGCGGTTGAGGATCTCCGGGGCGCCGTGCACCTTGTAGGCGGCGACATGGGCGGAGAGTGAGGCGACATGCACCGGAGGAAAGTCGAGTTCGATGGCGAGCTGCAGGTCGTAGAGGCGCTCCTCGATTTTCGCCGGCTGGGAAAAATGCAGGGCGATCTGCCAGAAGAGGGGCTCGGCCGAGCGCGCCATGGAGGAGAGGACTTCGCTGCGGACCGGGCCGGGGCGCTCGATGAGGATCTCGGCGCCGGCGGCGCGAAAACGCTCGAGGATACGCTCGGGCAACGCCGGGTCGGCAGCCAGGGCCTCCTGGGGAACGAGCAGGTGGCCGAGGGCGAATCCGGCCGACTCGGCCGTCTCCGGCGGGCGCCCCGCCCCGGCCAGCACTTCGCGCCAGAGCAGACGGGGGATGTCGGTCAGCACCCCGCAGCCGTCTCCCTCGCCGCCGATCTCCCCGGCACGGTGCCCCATCTTGACCAGTGCCTCGATGGTGCGCTGCACGTTGCCATGGGTGGGGCGGCCGGCCTTGTTGAAATAGCCGATGATGGCGCAGGCGTCGCGCTCGGCGGGCATCAGGCCGGAGGGGTCGTCGCGAAGAGGCTTCAGGAAGGGATTCGTCATCGGGGCACCTGGGAAACAGGGGACATGGAAAAAGCCGTCTCACGCGAAGACGCGAAGAACGCGAAGTAGATTCAAATTGTTATCAAACCCAGGCATCGCCCGCTTGGAAGCCGTCTGGCTGTCCATAGGTCTTTGTATTCCTTCGCGGCCTTCGCGTGAGGAAGTGCCGTCATTAGAATTAATTCTACCCGGTCCGGAACCAGAGGCAAACGACCCCTTTATCTGCGTCAATCTGCGTGAATCTGCGGAGAGGAAATTTTGCCGCGGATCGCTACGAAGGAGCCTTTGCCGTGTCCCTCGCGGACCGGTTCCGCCCCCTCGATCGCCGCCAGCGGGCGGAAGAGGGTCTGGGTGAAGGCGAATTCGGCGAACCCGGCGCCCTTCAGCATCTCCACCACCTCGGCGGCCGAGTGGAAGGTCGCCTCGCGGTAAAAGAGGCTCTCCCCTTTCTGCTTTTGAATGCTCTTCCCCAGCGGGCTAGCCCGGTCGATGAGTCCGACCACCAGGACGCCACCCGGCTTCAGGACCCGGCGCGCCTCCCGCAGGGCGGCCTGCGGATCGTCGACGAAGCAGAGGGTGGTCACCATCAGGGCGAAGTCGAAGCGCCCGTCGTCGAAGGGGAGCCTCTCCGCCGTCCCTTCGCTCACCTCCACCCCCCGCTTGCGGGCGAGCGCCGCCATCTGGGCCGCCGGCTCCACCCCGTGCCGGATCTTCAGGGGAGCCGCGAAGCGCCCGGTCCCCACCCCGATTTCCACCCCCTCACCGCTCTTCGGCAGCAGGGCCTGTATCGCCTTGATCTCCGAGACATAGGCGAGGGGATTATCCAGAAACCACTGCTCGTAGCGGTCGACGTGCTTCTCGAACGGTTCCGTCTTGGGCATGCGCACTCTCCTCATGTTGAGGTTATGACGAGCATATCCAAGGATGGCCGGGTCGGCAAGGGGAGGAGCGTCGGACCGGGAGGGGCGAAGGTGCCGGCGAGCCCGGTTCGATGCCGGCGGATGGCGCTCGTCCCTTGCATTCACTCCGTTTCCGGTTAGGCTCCAGGGGAGACCGGAGAGAGTCCTGAGCGGGAGGTTGCGAATGAAGTGGAAGCAGGTAGGCCGGATTTTGCTCCTTGGCCTGTTGCTGTGGCCGGCGGCCGGTGGTGCAGAGGAGAAGAAGGCGGCGGAACAGAAGGCCGAAGCCGAAAAGGCGGCGCCGGCGGAGACGCTGCGAAAAAGCCGGGGGACGGCCACCATCGCCGGCCGCCGCATCGAGTACACCGCCACGGCCGGAACGCTCCTGCTCAAGGACAGGGAAGGGAAGCCCAAGGCTTCGATCTTCTTCATCGCCTACAGCCGCGACGGTGCCGGCGAGATGGCCGCCAGGCCGGTCGCCTTCGCCTTCAACGGCGGCCCCGGCTCCTCCTCGGTCTGGCTCCATCTCGGGGCGCTAGGGCCGCGGCGGGTGATGCTGGGAGAGGAGGCGGTGCCGGAGCCGCCGCCGTACCGCCTGCAGAACAACGAGCATTCAATTCTCGACCTCACCGACCTGGTCTTCATCGACCCGGTGACCACCGGCTTCAGCCGGGCGGCGCCCGGGGAGGACCCCAAGCAGTTCCACGAGGTGGAGAAGGACATCGAGTCGGTGGCCGAGTTCATCCGCCTCTGGATCACCCGCAACGGCCGCTGGGCCTCCCCCAAGTACGTCATCGGCGAGAGCTACGGCGCCACCCGGGCCGCCGGGCTGGCCGAACACCTGCAGGAGAAGCAGGGTATGGACCTGAACGGCCTCATCCTGGTCTCTCCGGCCCTGAACTTCCAGGCCATCTCCTTCGACTCCGGCAACGACCTGCCGTACATCCTCTATCTCCCCGCCTATGCCGCCACGGCCTGGTATCACCGGCTGCTGCCCGAGGACCTGCAGCGCCTGGAACTGCCGCAGCTCCTGGCGACGGCCAGGGCGTTCGCCCTCGGCCCCTACGCCCAGGCCCTGCTGCAGGGGGACGCCCTGCCGGAGGCGGAGCGGCGGCGGGTCGCGGCAGAGGCGGCCCGGCTCACCGGCCTCTCCCCCGAGCTATTGGCGCGCGCCCGCCTGCGCCTTCCGGTCTCCCGCTTCACCGCCGAGCTGCTACGCGCGCAGGGGAGGGTGGTCGGCCGCTTCGACAGCCGCTTCACCGGCATCGCCGAGGACCCGGCCGCCCACGCCTCCAGCTACGATCCCTCCTATGCGGCGATCCATGGGGTCTTCAGCGCCGCCCTCAAGGACTACGTCGACAGGGAGCTGGGATACGAGAGCGACCTCCCCTATGAGGTCATCGCCGAGGAGGTGCGCCCCTGGGACTGGGGCCGGTACGAGAACCGCTATCTTGACATGGGCGAGCGGCTCTCCCGGGCCCTCACCCGCCGCCCGCTGCTACGCCTCTTCGTCGCCGCCGGCCATTACGACCTCGCCACCTCCCTGGCCAGCATCGAGTACACCCTCGATCATCTCGATCTCGACTCGGCCCTGCGCGGCAACCTCCATCTGGCCCGTTACGAGACCGGACACATGCCTTACCTGCACGAGCCTTCCCTGGCCCGGCTGAAGGCAGATCTCGCCAGGTTCATCGGCGGCCCCTGACCGCGCACTTCATCCCCGCTCGATGAGGTGTACGAAATCCTCGTAGGGACCGAACCCGACGAGCCTTCTGCCGGCACAAAAGTGGGTCGGGACCGCGGTGACTCCCAGTTTCCCGGCCCGCTGCCAGTCGGCATCGACCGCCGCGGCAAAGCTCCCCGCAGCGAGAACCGCCCGCGCCTCTTCCCCCGACAGGCCGATGGCCTCGACGATCGGCACGAGCTCGTCCACCCGCGCGATGTTCCGTCCCTCGACGAAATACGCCCGGTACACCGCCCGCCGGAAAGGGTCTCCCTTGCCCTGCGCTTCCGCCCATTTGCCCAGCTCCTGGGCCCGCCGGGTGTTAGAGGTGCGGGACCGCTCCGAAAACGGCAGACCTTCGGCTTCGGCCAACTGGCGCAGCCTTACTTGCGTGGCCTTTATCTCCTCCTCCCGGCCGGCGAAGAGCTCGGCCAGTTCCATCCCTTCTTCCGGCGTTTCCGGGTGGAGCGGAAAAACGGTCCAGCGCAGTTCGACCCTGTATTCGCGCAGCAGGCGATCGGTACGCACGGTACCGAGATAGCACCAGGGTCAGATATAGTCGAAAAAGACCTCGACGACGGGCGTTTCGGGCATGACTCACCTCCGCGGCTGATTTGGTTTGATTGTAGCTGGATTGCGGGATGGGGCAAGCGCGGGAGGGGGAGGTTGAAGGTGCAGGGTCAGGAGTGTCCCCTTCAGGCCGGGTTGCGGCCGGGGCGGGGCAAGCAGGGAAAAGCGCTTTTCAGGTCGCTAACAGCACATTGACCAACACCATGCCGGCGGCCAGAAAAAGAATCATCAGCACAGTGGGGATAAGGTCCTGGGTCAGGAATTTCGACATTCTTTCAAAATAATCGGCCGTCAGCCATCGCTGGAAAAACTGATCAGGCCATTTCATGCTCCTTCCTCCCTTCCAGGCAACCAGGCTTTTTCGTTGGCAGCGGATGGCCTCCCTTTGATTGATGTCCATCTTCTGCCTCGTACCTTTTAAGCTGCACTACCCGTACCAAAAAGCGAACCAAAAAAATTCATTAAATTGAACAGTTGGGCACACAGCGGAGGTCGGCATTCCTGACAACTCGTTGGGACTTTCGACAGTCGGCGACCGGGTGAATCCCTTTCCAGAAAACCCGTGCCTGGTTTTTGCTTGCCACGCTATCTGCACTAAACAATTGAATGCTTTCAGAAGGAGGTGTCATGATCCTTCGGAGTTTCGTGGCGGTGTTTTGTCTCTGTGCGTTGTACAAGGGGACCGAACGATACCTGGTTATGGCTGAGCTGGGATAGCCGGTAGTGACGGAAAATGGCAAAGACGGACGGAAATTTGACAGCCTTACCTTTACCCAAGGCCTGTACGGCGCGGTGAAAACCGAAACGTGGGAGGGGACAAGATAGAATGTCCCATTCGCCCTCGTTGCCAGTTTTTCTTTGACAGGCTTTATGGATGGATTGTAATCTTTCTGCATTGTTTTGGAGGGTGGGATGAGTCTGGGGCGAAGCATGGAAAATTCGGACCGCTTGTACGGCCAGATGCCGGCAGGCGGTTTTTTTGTGTTCGTCCGGGAAGCCCGCTGACGCTGCACCCCGAACCCGCCTGAGCTCGCTTTATCGAATTTGCCTGTTCCCTGTCAGGACCACAACCACACATTCCACAAAGGATTCGCAGCCATGACGGAATTCAGCACGCAGAACATAGCCGGCAAATTTTCCGGAAATGCAAGAACGCTGGTGCCCAAGCTGTTCGCGGGCTTCTTCCTCCTGCTCGTTCTGTGGATTGCCGCCCCCTTCGCGGTAGTCCCGGCCGGCAACCGGGGGGTGCTGACCACCTTCGGCAAGGTCGACCTTACCGTCTACGCCGAGGGGATCCACTGGCGCTGGCCGATCGCCCAGAAGATGCACTTGGTCGACGTGCGCATCCAGAAGGGCGAAGGAGAAGGCGAAGCCGCCTCCAAGGACCTGCAGGTGGTGCACACCAAGGTGGCGGTGAACTTTCACCTCAAACCCGAGCGCGTCGCCGACATCTTCCGCAGCGTCGGCAACCTCGACGCAGTCGAGTCGCGCCTGATCCTGCCGGCGGTGCAGGAGGCGGTCAAGGCCGCCACCGCCCGCTACACCGCCGAAGAGCTGATCACCAAGCGGCCGGAGGTGCGCGACGCCATCCGCCTGGCTCTCAACGAGCGGCTGGTGAAGCACGATGTGATCATCGACGAATTTTCCATCGTCAACTTCCAGTTTTCCAAGTCGTTCAACGAAGCGATCGAAGCCAAGACCACCGCCGAGCAGCTCAAGCTCAAGGCCGAGCGCGACCTCCAGCGCATCAGGGTGGAGGCGGAGCAGAAGATCGCCTCCGCCGAGGCCGAGGCCAAGTCGCTGGCGATGCAGAAGCAGGAGGTGACGAGCGAACTGCTGCGCCTGCGCGAGGTAGAGAACCAGCGCCGGGCGATCGAGAAGTGGGACGGCCAGCTTCCGACCTATATGACCGGCGGCGCCATCCCCTTCATTCAGGTTCCCGGCGCGGTGAAATAGGGGAATAGGGGAGCCAGCTTTTGAAGGCCGCGGGTGCTGCGCATCCGCTCGCCCCGGAATTTTCAGAAGATTCTTTTTTGGTTGGCGAGGGGGAATGGTGGAGTGTCCGAAGTGTAGTTTTGAGATTCAACAGGCCGGAGTGTCTGGCCAGGGCGGTTTTGCGTTCCTGCGGCACCCCGGTTTGCAGTGCAATCCGGCAGAAACGTTTTACTAACGAGAGGAGACCTACATGAAAGAGTTGTCAATTTTTTTTAGGGTGCTGCTTCTGGCTCTGGTCGGTTTTCTTTTATCGGCGTGCGGTGGCGACGGCTCCGGCTCTGGCGGGGGGCCTGTACGGATGCAGATGGATACTCTCTCGGTGCGGGCTCTCGCCATCGAAGGGCAGGGACAAGATATGGCCGTCCTGACCGAAACTGGACAAGCCGTTAGTTGGGTGGGGCATCTGGTTTTTTACCAGCAGGACAGTCAGAATCCCGACCGGCTGTTGAACCTGGGTACGGCAGACTTGGGGGTTTCCACACAAGGTAGTTTCAGCATCGCCGACCTCTCCTACGGTCCTGATTGGGCTGTCGCCACTATCGAGTCTAATGTGACTGGGGTATCCACGGTTAACCCTCCTGTATTCAAGCGGGATTTCCTCCTGCAGGTACCTGGTGCTGTAAAAGCGAGCGCGACAGGCAACTGGCTTCTTGTCGCGACCAGCACCGATCTCCGGTTGTACGATATCTCCAACCCCGCCACTCCAACCCCGAGCCAGACCATTTCATCCGGGACCCAGACTATCGGGATGGTCGCCACCATGAACGGCTTTTTCGTCAGCACCGAAGGTGGCTACCTCTTTATTGACCCCATGAACCTTGGCAATGTAACGAAAATCACCAACCCGGATCTTGCGAAAGCGCAAAAAGTCTATTGCTACGGCAGCAAGCTCTATCTGGCCGGGCCATCCAAATTCGCAGGGAAATCGAAGATCGCAAGGGTCGACGTTTCGGTTCCTGAGAACCCCGCCATCGAGGTCTTGGAAGACACCATCGACGGTGAATATTTCGATTTTG
The DNA here is from genome assembly GCA_035620395.1 of Desulfuromonadales bacterium. Lineage (NCBI taxonomy): Bacteria > Pseudomonadati > Thermodesulfobacteriota > Desulfuromonadia > Desulfuromonadales > Desulfuromonadales bacterium. The sequence continues at coordinate 16,137 of DASPGW010000092.1, forward strand.
CCTTCGACGGGATCGATACTTGCCATATCCTGATCGACGGCGAAAAAATTGCGAAATACAAATTCGCACAAAACTACTTAACCTTTATGGGGGCGGCGTACCTAACTTCCTACGGAGAAAAAGCCAGTCAGATTTTTTCCCATAAGGGAGTATGTTATTTTTCCTCTCCGGATGGCCTGGGCATATTCAAATTCTGAAATCATTCAACATTCCACAACCGTTCTGAGCGACAGGGCAATCCTCTTTTGTGGATGAATGATCTGAGCAGGACAGGAGAAATCGAGAAGAGGGACAGGCGGAAATAAACCAGCCCGTCCCTCATTGTTCTCCATGGTCAAGCGTGAGGGGCAGTGGAATTCCGGGACAAG